>JBFLZA010000004.1:0-37278 GCA_040756535.1 Cyanobacteriota bacterium | reverse complement strand
ATTATCAAGGAGATTTATAACATGAATTCAACTTCGATTACTCGTTCCCCTGCTCGATCAGGTCAGTGGTTACCGACGGTTTCTTTACTGACCGGACTAATAACATTAATGTTGACCACTCCAACACTCGCCCAGGAGAAACTTATGCGAACTCTTACCGTGACAGGTCAAGGCACCGAATCGATTCCCACGACAAAAGCCCAAGTACAGCTAGGTGTTGAAATTCAGGGAAACACAGCGACAGAAGTTCAAGAGGACGTGGCTCGTCGGTCATCTGCTGTAGTGGAGTTGCTGCGATCGCGTAATGTAGAAAAGCTAGAAACTACGGGCATCCGGCTCAATCCGATTTATAGTTATGAGAACAACGTACAGCGTCTTACGGGTTACTCAGCTACCAATACCGTGAGCTTTCGCACCTCTACCGAGCAATCGGGTAAGCTCTTGGATGATGCGGTCAGAGTGGGTGCCACTCGGATTGACGGTATTAGCTTTACAGCCTCCGATGAAGCGATCGCAGCAGCTCAAAAACAAGCCTTACGTGAAGCCACTCAGGATGCCCAACAACAAGCAGATGTGGTTTTGAGTAGCCTGAATCTCACTCGGAAAGATATTGTTGGCATTCAAGTCAATGGCGCTACTCCACTCCCACCGATGCCAGTTTTGGAACGGGCAGCTTTAGCTAGTAAAGTCGCTGACACACCTGTCGTGGGAGGCGAGCAACAGGTGCAAGCGTCTGTTACACTACAAATTAGCTACTAGTCAAGGGACGATTATTAGCAGAAAGCCACTGCGGAGTCAACAAAATTTTTGTTTAAAAGCCGGAGAGTAGCTACAGTTGAGCTTTCTCTCCTACCCTTCAAGTCTCTTAAAATTCTGTATCGTTGTAGCTATCAACTGCGCTGGCATCCTCATCTCGCTTAGAGCCCAAAAACTCCAAGCGGTCTACTTGAATGACTGGGGATGAACGCTCTACACCTGTAGTGCGATCATTCCAGCGATCAATCTTCAGAGAGCCTTGTATTCCAATTAACTTCCCCTTGCGGACATAATTAGCCGCTAACTCCGCCGTCTTGCCCCATAGCTCTAGATTGAACCAGTCAGGCTGATCACTGTTCCGTGTCGGACGGTTCACTGCCAGCGTTAGCCTACACTTAACTTTGCCCGACTCGAAATACTTTACATCTGGGTCTCCACCCACGCGACCGACTAGATTGACAACATTAAGACTCATAGTTTTTAGTACATTAGTACTTATACAGCAAATCTACTTTAGCGAATTTAGCAAATTTAGAACAATGACTAAACCTTTGGAGGATTAACTGAAACTTTAAATAAAGAACGAATATACTGAACTAAACTTTCTCCGGATGAGGGATGACCTTACCTGAATGATAGTTTCAGCTTGGTCGTTGGTGATTGAGTGATAATGAATTGCTTTACCTCACTAGACTCAGCACAAGAAACGTAATAGAATCCACATCGGTTACGGTTCAGTTACATTTCGGTCGTACACAGCAGCATTTGACGTTGGGGGCGTAGAAACGAGTGGGTTTTTTCAGTCGCTTTTCCCTATCACGGGACATGGGTATCGATCTGGGTACTGCTAATACTTTAGTATACGTATCCGGTAAAGGCATTGTTCTTCAAGAGCCATCTGTGGTCGCCATAGACCAGGACATGAAAGTTCCACTAGCCGTGGGCGAGGATGCAAAAAAAATGTTGGGCAGAACCCCAGGTAATGTGGTTGCCCTGCGTCCTCTCCGCGATGGTGTGATTGCCGACTTTGATACCGCTGAATTGATGCTCAAGCATTTTATCCGGCGGGTCCATGAAGGTAGAACGTTGGTTTCACCTCGGATTGTCATTGGTATTCCGAGTGGTGTTACTGGTGTCGAACGACGGGCGGTAATGGAAGCTGCGTCTCAGGCGGGCGCAAGAGATGTTTATTTAATAGATGAGCCTGTGGCAGCAGCCATCGGTGCAGGGCTACCTGTAGCTGAGCCAACAGGCAACATGATCATTGATATTGGTGGTGGCACGACTGAAGTGGCCGTGCTGAGCTTACAAGGGACGGTTCTTAGTGAATCCGTGCGTGTGGCGGGAGATGAGCTGAGTGACTCAATTACCCAGTACATGAAAAAAGTTCATAACTTGGTAATCGGGGAGCGCACTGCTGAAGAAATCAAAATTCAAATTGGTTCAGCTTACCCGACTCATCATGATGATGATGCGAACTTAGAGGTGCGGGGCTTACACCTGCTCTCTGGGTTACCACGAACCGTTACCATCAAAGGCCCAGAAATCCGAGAAAGTATGTCGGAACCGCTTTCCGTGATTGTTGATGCGGTTAAGCGCACTCTAGAACGGACTCCTCCAGAGCTAGCAGCTGATATCATTGATCGGGGCATCATGCTAGCCGGTGGTGGCGCTTTATTAAAAGGGTTGGATACACTCATTAGCCATGAAACCGGAATTGTTACCCATGTAGCCGCAGATCCACTGAGCTGCGTAGTTTTGGGAACCGGTCGGGTTTTGGAGAATTTCAAACAGTTAGAGCGGGTCTTCAGTGGACGTTCCCGCCATCTATAGGGCTTAGAGAACAAATAACACCTTTGAGGAGTCTTGTTCTTAACTACATATTTTGTATACCTGCAGCATGGAGGGCAGGCGTCAGCTAAAAGCTGAGCGTTGCTAAAGAGCTATGTTTATAATGCGTCGCTGGTGGGATCGCCATGGGGTAGCCATTGTACTAGGTGGCTTAACCCTAAGTGCTGCCTGGTTGGTTCGCGAGACCCAAGGAGCAGCACTCTTTGAGACTTACCAGTTAATGACTCGTCCTTTTCAAGTCGGTGCGACGAAAGAGGAGCGCCTTACGGATGCGCGAGTTATGGAACTGGAAGAGCGGTTAGTCGAACTTGAAAGCCAAAACCAGAAGCTAAAAGATCTGTTAGATTATACCAAAACCCAGAAACAACAAGGAATCGTCGCGCCGATAGTGGGCAGGAGCGCTGACCACTGGTGGCAACAGGTTACCCTTGGTCGAGGTAGTAACGACGGCATCAAAGTTGGCTACATTGTCATGGCTCCTGGTGGTTTAGTGGGTCGGATTGTTAGCGTGACATCCAATAGCAGCCGCGTCTTGCTAATCAGTGATGCAACTAGCCGGGTGGGGGCTGTGGTTAGTCGCAGCCGTAGCATGGGTTTTATCCGAGGACAAGGGTCTAACCGCGCTGTATTACAGTTTTTTGATAAGGTGCCAGATGTTCGCCGTGGTGACGCGGTGTCAACTTCACCCGTCAGCAAACTTTTCCCACCCGGTTTACCCTTAGGGCGTGTGGAGTCCGTCAATCTTGATAAAAGTCCAGCTCCAGAAGCAATTATTGAGCTAACCGCGCCGGTTCCTTACTTGGAGTGGGTTCTTGTTTACCGATCATGAATAATTTTTTAGTCATTAGTCTGCAAACTAATGACCTCTTGACCAATGACTAATGACTAGTAGCCAATGAACAATGACTAACGTTTCTCAGTTTTCCCCCTGGGCTCGACAACTTTTGAATTGGATAGTAACGGTTGGATCAGTCCTACTCTGCTTGCTCGTGTTACCTGCGCGTTTACCAGGGATGGAATTGCTGGGAATTGCTCCAAACTGGTTGTTGATTTGGGTTGTGGCTTGGAGTCTCAAGCGCACAGTCTTGCAGGGAGCGTTAGCAGGGATAGCGCTAGGGTTGATTCAAGATGGCATGACCTCTCCTCATCCCACTCATTTCATTAGTCTTGCCTTAGTTGGAATTCTAACGGCTCGGATTCAAAAGCAGCGTTATATTCAGGAAGATTTTATTTCAGTAGCGTTAATTGTCTTTGGAATGGCAGTTGTTGGGGAAACAGTAACTGCAATTCAATATAGTTTCATTGGCGATCGCAATATTACTGAAATTTGGGCAGATCACCAACGCATTGCCCTCTCTTCGGCAATTCTCAGTAGCCTTTGGGCACCCGTCGTCTATTATCCACTTAATCGCTGGTGGGAACGAGTAAATTCCCTCGATCCATCCTAAAGCCCAGATTGCAAGTCAGTTATCCGTTGCCTGTTAATAGGACTAACAGACGATCAAAAGATCTAGCCTTGAGCAATTTTGAGCGTTTCTAAAAGGTAATGAGCAGCAGACAGTAAGTCTGTATGGATGTGAGTTGGCTTAAATTGCTTGAGGTACATGCGAGAGCGAATGCCGCAAGTCAGTGCGATTGTAGGAATTGAGAGGGCTTGTCCTGCTAAAATATCGGCTTCTGTATCACCGATCATCCAGGCTGAAGTTTGATGCTCTTGGTTTAGCGATTGTTCAGTGTAGGACGAGGTCATGGTCTCTGATATCGCTTTTTCTAGGAGTAGCGTCTTTCCTTGGGCATAGTTGTGATAAGCGGCATCCCGGTCATTGGTTCCGTAAATACCACTAAACAGACGAGTCAAACCGTAATTTCTTAAAATCTGTGTTGCTTGTGACTGACAGCGTAAAGTCACTAACACCAGACGAACTCCCTGAGAATGTAGCAACGCTAAAGCCCAACTCATTCCCGGTTGCATCCGATCTTTCTGCAATAAGGCAGGCTGATTGACAATCTCAATCACACGCTTCATAAAGAAGTCAATTTGCTCCTCTTGAAGACCCGATCGCATCGCAATTTCTACATCGGGGACGCGGTCTTGCTTCATTTGCCAAAACTGCTGTTTTTTGAGCTGCCCAATGGGTAAGGTCATCCCTCGACGCTGTTGGTAGAAGTCTTGTGTGTCCTCTAGCGCCAGTTGATAGGTGGTGTAGTAGCGATCGCTTACATCAACCAGAGGACCATCAAAGTCGCAAAAGACTGTGAGCTGTTGCGAGAATGGGTGAGGGTTTTGACGTGGATAGCACTGGGGTGGTTGCAAGTCTGAGGTAGCAACGCCAATCATAAATCTTTACTTACTAGACTCTTTTGAAACGCTTCTTTACACATTAGCAGTTTAAACACATAATTTAATGCAGTTTCTTCAACATAAGGTATTAGATATACCTATCTCATCAGAGAGAATTGACGGAGAAGGGGATTGAGGATAGAAAATTGACGTTTGAGATTCCGTTGTCACTTCCTCCTACCCTGTCGTCCTTGCCCACCGTTAGCATCAAAAAGTTACTTATACTCCCAGAGAAGAAAATTAATATTTCCTTGAGTAGATGATTATCTCTCACCCATCCTATGATCGGGAATACAGTAATGAGGTAGCTAGCCATGAGCTACTGTATCAATCCTAAGTGCCCTCAACCCAACGATCCAGCCAATATCAACAACCGCATTTGTCGCAATTGTGGTTCAGAGTTGCTACTACAAGGACGCTATCAAGTGATGCGCCTGCTGAGTGACAGCAGCGGTTTTGGCAAGGTTTACGAAGCTTATAAAGGGGCAATACCCAAAATCCTGAAAGTTCTCAAACAAAAACATAACGATAAGCCTAAAATCATCGAACTCTTCCGGCAAGAGGCTATGGTTTTAAGCCAGCTTAATCATCCCGGTATTCCCAGAGTTGAGCCAGACGGGTACTTCCAGTTTTTTCCAAAAAATAGCACTGAGCCAGTGCATTGCATCATCATGGAAAAAATTGATGGTCTCAACCTCAAACAGTGGATGAACCAGCAGGGGAATCACCCGATTTCTGAAAAGCAAGCTCTTAACTGGTTAAAGCAGCTAGCAGAAATTTTGCATCTGGTTCATCAAAAAAATTATTTTCATCGTGATATTAAACCAGAAAATATCATGATTCGCTCCAATGGTCGATTGGTATTAATTGACTTTGGCACGGCTAGAGAGTTGACTTTTACTTACCTAGCTGATGTTGGCGGAGCAGGGAGTGTAACAAAAATTAGTTCTACAGGCTATACTCCTCCAGAGCAAGAAAAAGGTCATGCCGTACCCCAATCAGATTTCTATGCGTTGGGACGTACTTTTGTTTATTTACTAACAGGTAAACAGGCAACCGATCCACAAATCTATGACCCATTAAATGATACCTGTAATTGGCGTCAACTTGCTCCCCACATCTCAGAGCCACTTGCCAATTTCGTTGACAAGCTAATGGCTCCTACAGCCGCCAAGCGCCATAAAAATACGCAGGAAATTTTAGATGAATTGACTAACCTTTCACAGGAAATAAATTCGCCTCAATTAGTTACTAATCTTCAGAAGCAGACCTCTATCCAGATACCTCCGGATAGCTCGACAGCAACTAAAACATTCAATACTATACCCAAAAAATGGATAATTGCTGGGATCGCTACTCTAACAGTAATATGTGGTGGATACGCGATTCGGCTCTATCAGCACCCCAACCCTCAATCCGTTCAATTCCAAAATCTCTCTTTCGTCAAGCCTCTGCAAGGACATTTAAGTTATATTAATAGTCTTACTTTTAACCATGAAGGAAATAAATTATTTAGTTCTAGTGCGGATAAAACTATCAAAATTTGGGATATCGACACAGGAAAATTTATTCAAAATTTTAACGGACATGATAGCTCAGTTAATTACTTGGTTCTTAGCCCAGATGGGCAGAAGTTATATAGTGCTAGTGCTGACAAGACGATTAAAGTTTGGGATATCGACACAGGAAAAGAAATCCAGACTCTTAAGGGACATACTAGTTCAGTCAATTACCTAGTTCTTAGCCCAGATGGGCAGAATTTATTTAGTGCTAGTGCCGATAAAACTATTAAAATTTGGGACATTGCGACAGGCAAGGTAATACGCCCCCTTGCTGGGCATACTAGCTTTGTTAATTCATTGGCAATTAGCCCAGATGGGCAGAAGTTATATAGTGCTAGTGCTGACAAAACGATTAAAGTTTGGGATATCCCGACAGGGAAAGAATTAGATACCCTCAGGGGACATACTAGTTCAGTAAATTACCTAACAATTAGCCCAGATGGGCAGAAGTTATATAGTGCTAGTGCGGATAAAACGATTAAAGTTTGGGACATTGCTACAGGACAAGAAATCAAACAGTTAAAGGATTCCAGCTTTGTTAACTTCCTAGTGATTAACCCCGATGGGCAAACACTAATGAGTAGCAACGCCGATAAGGAAATTAAAGTCTGGAATCTTTCCACAGGGCAAGTTATTCATACGTTCACAGGCCCTTCTCAACCTATTAATTACTTTGCGATTAGCTCTGATTGGCAAACCATTGCTACTGGCACAAGTGACAAGATTATCAAAATTTGGCGAGTACCTAAATCGGATTAAGCTCATCCTCCGACTCGCATTGCGACTGAGAACTGCGTATTTTATCTATGTAAATCTCGTGTGCATCTGTGATTCATTTTTATCACAATTTATTTAGGGCTGCTAAATGTGTATTAAGTTACCCCAACTTATCAACCAAGAAGATCGATGGGTCGTTTCGCCTCGTCCAAGCGCATCCGCCAATACTCCAACGCAGGGGTATCGGGATTCGTCATCGCCCACATATCCAACCAAGAACGCGCCGCATTCAGGTTCTTTTGAGCTAGGTAAAGATCAATCTGAGCGCTGCAAAAGGCATTCAATTCGCTGTAGTGAAAGCGTTTGCGAGATACTAAGGGTTGCATAAGGGCTTCGGCTGCATCTAGTTCGCCCTTTTGGATGTGGCTGTGGGCAAGACTGGTACGAGCAAACACGTAATCTGGGTCTTTTTGGTGTAGTTGCTGCACAATTTCCAAGGCTTCATCGGAGCGACCTTGCTGTTCGTAAGTACCAGCCAAGTTGTAGAGCAAGTCAGAAGCATTGGGTTCTAACTTCAGCGCTTGTTGCAGCAACTTCTGACTCTTCTCAGCTTTGCCTTGTTTAGCAGCTATCACAGCTTCTCGTGCTAATTTTTCCACCTGTGGTTCGTGGGGGTGGGTGGATTCATCGTGGATTTCAAAACCGAGCAGCATGATCTCTCGCCATTCTCCCTCCAACCACATCCGCACCAGTCCTGGGGGCAATAGTCCTGCCTGAGAGGCAATCTGAGCTGCCTGAGAGCGCATCTCATCAGGGCCCCGCTGACTCAGAGCAAAGTCCCGCAAGGCTACCTGTATGTCTGGAGTCTTTGCCATGATGGCTAGACTCAAGGCGAATCGACGACCTTGCCCATCTCCCCGCTCTAGGAGTAAAGGTATCAAGGCAGCCACTTCTGGATGCTGTTGTAAGTAGCGTTGGGTGAGTTCGCGAGCCGATAATTCGTCTTCTGTTGGACTCGATTCAGCAAGGGGTGTTAAATCCTCAAACGCTTGGGGAGTGATCCAAGCATTCAGGTTGTACGCCCAAGGCGCGTGGCGCTGCCCCATAAGTTTGTATGAATCGTCTAGGTTCGCCCGTGCCAGTTGATATCCGGGTTGTAGTTTCAGGGCTTTTTGCCAATACTCACGAGCTTGTTTCTCTTGTCCTAAGCGCAGGGCAGCAACTCCAGCTAAATGATACAGCAGCGGATTCATCTCAGGAGAATCAAGCACACCAGCTTGTTCGGCTCCCTTCAAGGCATCCAAAACTCCTTGGTCATCTCCTAGAAAACTCAGTGCCTCTGCTTTCTTGACCCAACAATCGTTAGTATCGGAGGCAACGGTTTTTAGCCGTTCAGATAACTGTTTCGCTTCCTCAATCTGACCCTTCAAACAGCAGAAACGGGTGAGATTGGAGAGGGCATGGACATTATTGGGGTCGAGGTTGAGGACGTGCTGGGCAGTGGCGATCGCTTTTTCTAAATCGCTTTCAAAAAAGTAGATTAGACTGAGGTTATTCAGGTCTGGAATGGAATCAGGACGGCGGCGCAATAGTTCTTCTGCTGCCTGACGGGCCTCGGCAGAATTACCCTGTTCTAAGTAGGACTGGGCAGTCTCGTGTAAAGCAGCAATCTCCAGGCTTTCTGCTTCGCTCAAACCCACTTCCGTCACAATCTTGGTTTTGATGTCCTCCAACTCAGCTAACGCTTCACGGACTTCATCGACCTTAGAATGGTTAGGCCAGCGATCGAGAAATTGCTGAAACGTTCGCAATGCCAATACAGGACGCAAATTCGCGACATACGCTCCCGCTAACAGCAGCGTCATCTCGGGGTCATCGGGTTTCAACTGGCTCAATCGAGAACAGGTAAGCTGATAGTGCGGCAAATCTTCGGTAAGGTTGTATAGGGTTGCCAAAGCCATCAGTACTTCAGAGCGATCGGGATACTGTTGCTCCATGGCTTCCAGAACTTCTCGTGCCTGGTGCCATTGCCCACGACGCATCATTGCCTCAGCTTTACTGACATTAACCAGCACAGGTTGGGAGCCAAAGCCCCGAATTTGTAGGTCTGGGCGGCGTTTCTTTTTCGACATCAGGGACACCCTCCAGTTTCTGGGTTTTCAGCTAAGACAACAATGCGACTAATAGTAGGGTGCGTTACTTCATTAACACATCCCACACAATTTAAGAATTAATTTATAAATCGGTTCTAAGCCAGTAGTTGATAACGGCGGATATCGGGGGGAGAGGCTAACAATCTCCCCCCTTCAAGAAACGCTTCCTGAACATGAACTGGATCAAGGTGTTGATCAACGTACTCTTCACTCTCCCACTCACTCATCAAGACAAAATCTCTAGGAATGACACGACTATGTAGCAGCTTGTAGCTGATACAACCAGGTTCTTGGCGCGTTGGCTCCATCAATTCCAGCAAAATTGTCTTGATCTGTTCCTCCTTGCCAGGAAGTGCAGTTACACGAGTTACAACATGAACGATTCCTTTTGACATTAATCTCGTCTGTGTCCAATAACGCTAACTACTAAGCTACCTCTGGGCACGAACTTATGCTAAGTTAGCTGTTTCTCAGCCAAAATTCACCAGACTGGGGATTAATATGCAGTTAGTGAGTTGACAAGCAAAAAAGAGCGTATCAAATCAATCTGAGTTCAAGTCAAAGTTTTTCGTAGAAATAGGCGTGCCGATGGAAGAGAAGTCTGCTTCGCTACCTCCTGTCAGCCCCGAAACTATCCAAAATGTTATGTCAACCGCCCCAAAGTATGGTTTAGAAATTATTCCTCCTCCTAGCCCTCCAGCCAAAACATTTTGCCATCATCGCTCACCTATCCTACAATTGTATCTTTATAGTCTGAAGCACTCTGAGGAGTTCCCGATGGGTGTAACTAAGGCATTTGGATTCTCTGTGTTAGTTATGATTGTTGTCCTGCCGGATCGAGATTTTTTAATATAAGGAGCATATCTTTAGGTAGAAGATTATATGCTATACTTATGATAAAGTTTTATTAAGTATTGGCATCCAAGAAGACAATTGTTCTAAAAGTCTATCAAGCTTCTAGAATTCCATAGCTAGGAGCTTTTTTGACTTTCGTTCGATAACTGTATTTGCTCAGTACAAGCAGGAGTATAGCGATTTGAGAGGACAATGAATCAATCAAAAACCTGCTTTCAGACTAAGAGTTTTTACCAAGGTATCAATATTTTTTATGGAATATAAGGCTTTTATTCCTCGAATTGTAGTTGGGAGCACTTTTCTTACGAGAATATTGTTTTTTTAGGGTGAGATGGTGCGCTAATTATGTTACATAATCTTGAGAATAATTCTATTTTCTCAACCGAGCAAGTGTTAAAAACGCGGGGACGCATAGCTATTTTTATTGATGGCACTTCTTTGTTCTATGCCGCGTACAATTTAGGAATTGAAATTGATTACACCAAACTACTGTGCCGGCTAACGGATGGTGCAAGGCTGTTAAGGTGCTTTTTCTACACAGGTTTTGAACCCAGGAATGAAAAGCAACAGCGATTTCTTTTGTGGTTGCGCCGTCATGGCTATCGAGTCGTGGCTAAGGAGCTAGCACAGCTACCGGATGGCTCCAAGAAGGTTAACTTAGATGTAGAAATGGTTGTCGATATGATGGCCCTGGTAGATTTCTACGATACGGCGGTGCTAGTGAGTGGCAGTGGCAATCTTACTTATGCGGCTAATGCTATTAGTTATCGCGGTGCTCGCGTCGAGTTGGTGAGTCTACGCTCGATGACGAGTGAGTGTTTATTTAATGTTTGCGATCGCTTTATTGATTTGGAGAGTATTAAAGAAGATATTCAAAAAACGTCTACCTCTAGCCATAGATCTGGTCTGAAGTCGAGACTGGGTTTACTTGTATCCCCTTCTGAGCAGTAGGGGGACGCCACAATTCCGTCAGTGATGTAAGTTTTTATACCCCTTTGGTGAGCAGGGAAATTGCGCTAAGGGTTCACTTTTCTAAACCCAGAGCGAACTCAATTTCCCCCCTTAACCTACTCCATCAATCTTCCTGTTTACGAACTGCGAGCAGGTTCCTCAACTTTCCAAGGAAGTGGCGCAGTTGTTTCTTGCCGTTCCAGATATTTACTCAATGCATAAGCCATATCCCCACGCGTCATCGGTTCTAAGGGATTAATCTGCTTTGTTGTTGGCTCGATATTGACAAAGCCCTCATACAAAGCTGTAGCCATTGACTTTCTCGCCCAACTCGGTATTTTCTCGGAATCGGGATACTGAGACAGCAGTTGTGTAACCGCATCATCAGCAAACTGAAATACTCCATAAGCCTGAGCCAAGATAGAAAAAGCTTCGGCACGAGTAACACGTTGATTGGGGAAAAACTGTCCTGGTCTATAGCCAGTCATAATATTATTTTTTAGCACCAATTGGATATCGTTATAAGCCCAATGAGAAGAGGGTACATCTTGAAGGGGAATAGCGGCTTGTTGCTGAGGAGTTCGTTTATCTAACTCAAATGTTTTGACTAAAATTGAAGCCAGTTCTGCACGACTGATAATCCGTTCGGGACGAAAACTTCCATCCGGGTAGGGATTCATCAATTTTGCAGATACCACCTGTTCAATCGGATCGAGCGGTGCTAATTCTTGAGCAAAACCAGGAACAGCTTGAAGCAAAAATACAAAAGGTAGAATGCTAATAATTCGACGCATAATTCTTGCCAACGCTGCTTCTTGCAACGCACGAGGTTTACAAAAATTAGTGACGTTACTACCAACCCAGAAGTTCGCAGCTCAGTGATGCGATCGCTCAGGCAGGCGACACACAGGGAGGAGGTAAAGCTCGATAATATCGTATTGCGATCGCGCCACAGATGTCCTCACTCCACCAATGACTCGTCCTTACTGATGAGTAAGTGAGCAAGATGCGAAGACTTTGCTCGTTATCCCACAGGTTCATCCAACAGCAGGAGGCGGAAGACGCACTTCGATTGCTATGTGTCATGCTAACGCAGCAAAACCAAGCTGAAATAAAGATTGGATCAGTTTAACCCAATCGTGTGATAGACATCCGTTGAACAACGCGCCTACACTGTGAAAGTCAACGGTAGCAACAGGCGAATTGTTGGGCGAAACCCCCTATCTCTAGTTCTATATTTGTAGGTAAGCTTAATAGCCAGGATTTTGGAGACTTTTCTGATAGTTCTTTTCCTTTTCAGGAATGAAGGGGTCGGTAGTTGAAGCACTAAATTGTCCTGTTTGCCACTCTACTGGAGAGCAGAACCTCACGAGCAGTAACTTAGCCAGAGTTGAGACCTTGCACTGCTGGCAGAGCGGTTGTTGCGTGTTTATTATCTTTTGTGAAATTCTAACTATGGCTCAAACATTTTACGTCAATCCAGGTACCGGTAGTGACAGTGCTGCTGGTAGCCAGTCTGCTCCTTTGAAAACCATTACAAAAGCACTTGAAAAAGCCCAATCCGATACAACGATCCAACTAGCTGCGGGAACTTACAATGCAGCTAGCGGTGAAACGTTTCCCCTCAACGTTCCTTCTGGAGTCAAGGTAGTGGGAAATGAAAGCAATAAAGGCAGTGGCATTTTAATTGAAGGCAGTGGGCAGTACAACAGCCGTACTCAAGCAGGTCAAAACGTCACGGTTCTACTGGCGGATAATGCCGAACTTCGAGGCGTAACTGTTACCAACCCAGCAACTAGGGGTACTGGCGTTTGGCTGGAATCAACTACCGCTACCGTTGCTAACTGTACCTTAACCAAGAGCAAGCGTGAGGGAGTCTTTGCCACGGGTGATGCTAAGCCTACCCTTCTTAACAATGATTTCATTGACAATGATGGCAATGGTATCTCGATTACCCGCAATACCACCGGTGAAATCCGAGGGAACACCTTAAAAAGTTCGGGTTCTGGCATTAGCATTGATGGAACGTCCGCTCCTAAGCTGGTCAATAACACCATTACTGAAAACCGCTATGGAATAATCGTCTCTGGTGAGGCACGACCCGTACTGCGTAATAATCGCATCGAAAGTAATACAGACGAGGGCTTGACCGTTACAGGCAAAGCGTTACCCAATTTAGGCAGTAGCAGCGACCCAGGAAATAATACGATCCGTAACAATGGTCAGCTTGATGTAAACAATGCCAGCAGTAACCAATTGGTTGCCTTTGGTAATGTGTTGAGTGCGACCAAGGTTAAAGGCGCAGTCACTATTGATGGCATTGCATCTGGTGGTAATCCGGGTGGTGGCAAGGATGAACCCCCTCCCCCACCGCCTCCCTTCAAAGACATTGAAAACCATTGGGCAAAGTCTTTCATTCAAGCATTGATCGACAAAAAACTCATCAGTGGTTTTAGTGATGGCAGCTTTAGGCCGGATGAGAAGATGACCCGTGCTCAATATGCGGCCTTATTGGTTAAAGCGTTCAACCCCACCGCGAAACGGGACGCTACGCAATTTACCGATATCGCCGCCGACTATTGGGCAAAGGACGTGATTCAACAAGCCTATCGCGGTCAATTTATGTCCGGCTTTGAAAACAAAACCTTCAAACCCAATGACTATGTCCAGCGCGTTCAAGTGATGGTGTCGCTGGTGAATGGATTGGGATTAGGCTCAGGTGATACTAACTACTTAAAGGCTTATGATGACCGCAATGTAATTCCTGACTATGCCAAGGATGAAGTGGCGACAGCGACTAAAAAGCAGATTGTGGTGAATTATCCGCAGCTAAAGCAAATCAATCCGACCAAAGATGCCACCCGTGCCGAAGTAGCGGCAATGGTTTATCAGGCTTTGGTGGATTCCAAGCAGGTGAGTGCCGTCACCTCTCCTTATATTGTCGCCTATACTCCTGATGGAAGCAGCCCTGATATTGCCTTTACAGATATTCAGAATCATTGGGCAGCTAATTTTATCAATGCCCTAGCGAAGCAGGGATTAATTAGTGGCTTTAAGGATGGCACCTTTAAGCCCGATGAAAAGATGACTCGCGCTCAGTATGCAGCCTTATTAGTCAAAGCCTTCGACCCTGCCACAAAACGGGATGCCAAATCATTCACTGATGTAGCTAATGATTATTGGGCAAAGGATGTAATTCAACAAGCTTATCGGGGTCAATTCCTTTCAGGCTTCGAGAACAACAGCTTCAAACCCAATGATAATGTTCAGCGTGTCCAAGTTCTAGTGTCCCTGGTGAATGGGTTAAATTTAGCGGCATCCGATCCCAATGCTTTGACGGTTTATGATGACCGCAATGTAATTCCTGACTATGCTAAGGATGAAGTGACGACGGCGACTAAAAAGCAAATTGTCGTGAATTATCCAAAAGTCAAACAACTCAACCCCACTAAAGATGCCACCCGCGCTGAAGTGGCGGCGATGATCTATCAAGCGTTGGTGGATGCTAATAAGGTGAGTGCGATTGACTCTCCCTATGTCGTTTCTGCTTGACCTGCGAATAAGCGGATAGCGAACTTCAAATCCTCTCTTAAATCGCCTCGGAGAAAGACTTCCGAGTTTTTTTCTAAAAGTTGAGTCATGTCCAAGCGCGATATGATCGTGTCCATCACTGAGACCGTGGATTTTCAATTTTGAGATTCAGGTCTCAGCTTTTTTTACTCATTTTCTGTCCGTTGAACTGACGTAAGTCAATAGGCAAAGATTGATTGAAATGTCTTTTGCACTTCCAAGCCATTATAATTTCTTGACCCGTTTCTACCGACTATCGTCTGTCAGCGTGCTGTCCAACATGATGGTGCCCCTTGCTGGTTTGGTAGATACCGCCTTTTTAGGGCATCTCGCCGATATCCGGCATTTGGCTGGTGTGATTCTGGCCTCTATTCTCTTTGATTACCTCTACAGAGTTCTCAAGTTCTTGCGATCGAGTACAAACACGATCACAGCCCAAGCGGTTGGCAGCGATGACCACAAAGCCATCTTACTGGCAGGGCTACGGAGTGGTTTGATTGCATTGGCGATCGGTATAGTGATCTTGTTGTTGCAATACCCACTGCAAAAAGTAGGGTTTGCCCTCTTGGGTGGTGCCCAGGAGGTTGAATCCTCAGGCGTTGACTATTTCTATGCCCGAATTTGGGGTGCCCCTGCCGTTTTGCTCAACTTCGTCCTCTTCGGCTGGTTTTTGGGGCGAGAGATGAATGGAGTGGTACTGCTCATGTCCTTTGTGGGCAATGGTTCCAATGTGCTGCTAGACTACCTGATGATTTTCCGATGGGGTTGGGACAGTGCAGGAGCAGGATTAGCCACGGCAGTAAGTCAGTATTTGTCTCTGCTTGTGGGATTAATTGGAATTTGCTTTTGTATCCAGTGGAACGTGCTATTTACGGCTCTACAAGAGGTATTTGATTGGGCAACCCTGAAAGAGACGATGGTGCTGAAGGGAAATCTCTTAATCCGGTTTCTGGTGCTGATTTCCACTTACGCTATCTTCACCAACCTGAGTTCGACAATGGGAACAACAACTCTGGCGCAAAACGGATTGCTGCTCCAGATTGCCTTACTGAGTCAGTTCACGATTCAGGGGGTAGGGATGACGACGCAAACCCTAACGGGAAATTTTAAAAGCAAAGGGGCAACGGAGCATTTACTCCCAGTGCTGATTGTTTCTGTCTTAACCACGTTACCCATCGCATTTGGATTTGCAGCGGTGTCAATTCTTTTGCCAGACACCGTATTTGGACTATTGACTAATCACGCAGAAGTGAATGAACACATCACGAACTATACTCTTTGGCTCCTGCCGTTGCTGGAACTTACAGCGATTGCATTTATGCTGGAGGGGTATTTCATCGGGCTAAAGGAAGGCAAAACCCTCCGCAATGCTGTGCTAGTGGCTTTCGGACTGGGGTTTATTCCGCTGGCGATCGCTGCCTGGTACTTACACAATAATCACATTCTGTGGCTGTCACTTGTAGCATATGTGACGCTCATCGCTGTGGCTTTGGGAGTGCAGTTGCCCAAAACCTTGAGTCAACCCCAACCCAATTTGTAAGATAATTCAACATCCTACAAGGAGTCGGTAGCCCTCTCAATCGGGCTGCCGATATTTTCCTGCTCTCCACAAGAGTGCGATCGCTAAAATTACACTAGGTATCAATACTGCAATCAGAGCATTAGCCGAAGTTGCAGCGATCGGTAAACTGGGGCCACCATACTTGATCAACAGGGAAATTCCAGCAGAGAAGATTAAGACTTTGAAGATAAAGTTGACCTGACTATCCATAATTTGGGTTGGGAGGAGACGAGAAGGGGTTGTGAAACCACTGTACTTTGTTGGTACAAAGTTAATAGAAAAACACGCCAATCTTTGCTCTTAATCTACCTAATACTACAACGAGGTCAGGAATGAACCTGTTGATTTTGGGCCTGATTCTGACTACTGTATTTTGACGGCTGACTTCTCCACTAATCTCGATACTGCTGATGGACACCATCAAATATACGCTCACGAAAACCAGATGCCCCCAGCTTGGTACAACATTCAAGCTGATCTATCAACTCCTTTACCACCCGTTAGACATCCCGGTACAGGTCAACCCATTACTCCTGCTGACTTAGAACCTCTTTTTCCTCTATCACTAATCGAACAGGAAGTCAGTCTGGAGCGTTGGATAGATATTCCCGAAGCAGTCCAATCCATCTACCATCAGTGGCGGCCGACTCCACTTTACCGAGCACGGCGACTGGAGAAAGCCCTCGATACCCCTGCCAAAATCTACTACAAATACGAAGGGGTTAGCCCAGCCGGTAGCCATAAACCTAACACAGCAGTTGCTCAAGCCTACTACAACAAACAAGCTGGAGTGAAGCGCCTGACGACTGAAACCGGTGCAGGACAATGGGGTTCATCTTTAGCCTTTGCAGGTGCCTTGTTTGGCTTAGACATTCTGGTTTACATGGTAAAGGTGAGTTATCGGCAGAAACCTTACCGTCGCGCCTTGATGGAATCCTACGGTGCAAGAGTCGTTGCTAGTCCCAGTGATGAAACGGTTTCGGGGAGAAAAATTCTAGCGGAGCATCCTGATAGTACGGGAAGTTTGGGCATTGCCATCAGCGAAGCGGTAGAAGTTGCCGCACAGGATGACAAGACGAAGTATGCTCTCGGCAGTGTCCTGAACCACGTCCTCCTTCATCAGACGGTGATTGGGTTAGAAGCATTGAAACAACTCGAACAAGCTGGAGACTATCCCGACATTGTAGTGGCTTGTACGGGAGGGGGAAGTAACTTTGCAGGAATTGCCTTTCCCTTCCTGGGTGCAAAACTCAGGGGTGAGGAGAATAATATAGACTTTATTGCTGTTGAACCTACCGCCTGAAGAGGAAGGGATTAGTAGAACCATCCTCTTCAACCTCTGTGGTCATGGTCACTTTGATATGCAAGCGTATATAGACTATCAAGCAGGGTTATTGCGTGATACAGAGTATAGTTCCGAAGAGGTAGCGATGGCATTAGCTGGGTTGCCTGTGGTTGAGTGATAAGAGATTTTTATAACTTCTGGCTCGGAGTCTCCTGACTCCTGACTCCTGACTCCTGACTCCTGACTCCTGACCTCCTCTCCCCAACTTTTGGTATTCCACTGGAGTTGATCTAACAGCACTGAACTACAACAACGAAACAGCTGGCGGAAAGCATCCACACAGCTGTTTATTTGCTCCTGTGCCTCTAGGCAGACAAACGTACTTTATGGAGTCGGCACAGTAAACACTGGAATCTCACGCTCTGGGGTAGAGGGAGACGATGGGGTTGGAGAGCTAGGAACTTCAAGGGGTGGAGTTGTTGAATCCGTTCCAGGCTTGGTAAAAATTAATTCCCGCTCTGGAGGATTTGATGGTAAGGGAGGCAGCGTCGAGGGTAGGGGTTGAGAGGGGCGCTGAGGCATTGGACTCGGTTCTCGCGCTACTGCTGGAGCTGACGAATCATTAGTGAGATAAATGTGACCTAATGCTTTCCCTTGATAGGCTCTTCTCGTAAATCGCCAACCTGGATTGAGCATAATTTTCGCAAAACCATTGCTCATGCCTTGAGTGCTGCCAATTTCAATCTCTGGGACACTGCGGTTTACACGGGGAGTCGCAACCAATAGTAGTTCCCCATTGCGCTCAACGATTCTGAGGATATAATCCAAACCCAGGTCTTCATCATTCATGCGGAGCGAATAGCCGTTACTGTCCGTACTCCGCCCACAAATCCCCGTGAAGTCAAAGTTTAAAAGCAGAGGATCGACTTCAACTGGGTTGCTGCCGCTTTCACTCCAGCAAGGTCGCCTGTTGGAGAGTTGTTCAATAATCAGCAGTTGATGCTTATTGTTCCCAAAGGGAGCAGCTACAGCGATGAAATTATTCGAGTTAATTTCTACCTTGTCAAAGGTGGCAGCCGTGGTCGGACTCAAGGCACCGACACCCAAGAAAGATGCTGTCGCCAGCACAGCGACTTGAAGGCATTGTGAAATTTTCATAACCCAGCAATTAAGCTATTTTCTGTATCGTAAGTAGACGTTGAGCAAGCTAATTTAGATTCCGCTCCAAAAACGCTAACAAACGTTACCATTTTCTTCCTGCTTCGTTCTGGAAGCGTCGGCGCTATCCAGTCCACAGGCTGACACGACCGAGCTGGCCGCCTTCTTTAGATTGATGGCAGCATTTAGATCCCTGTTGCACTCGAACTGGCATTTCTCGCACTTAAACACCCGTTCAGACAAAGACAAAGACTCAAAGACTCTTTGATGTGGCCGCAGTTGGAACAGGTTTTACTACTGGGGTAGAACCTGTCCACAAACACCAACCGACTTCCATAAAGCTGGCATTTGTATTCCAACTGACGACGGAACTCATAAAAGCCCATGTCTCCAATAGCCTTGGCTAGCTTCCGATTTGCCATCATGCCGGATACATTAAGATTCTCTAACCCGATAACAGCGTGGTTCTTGCTGATATAAGTTGTCAGTTTGTGTAACCTATCCTTGCGGATGCTGGCAATTTTCCGGTGTAGTCGAGCTATCTTAGACTGAGCTTTCTTGTAGTTAGATGAGCCAAGAATTTTGTGGCGTAATAAGTATTGAAGACGAGACAGCTTTTTCTCAAACTTCTTGTAACTTTTCGCTCCTTTACATTCCTCACCTGTAGATAGCGTAGCGAGGGAGTTAATACCTAAATCCACACCAACGCAATCCACAGATTTTGGGGTATTGATTGACTCAACTTCAATCTTGAAGGAGATAAACCAGCGGTCAGCTAACCTTGAGATTGTCACAGACTTAGGTATTACTCCTTGAGGTAATCGCTCATAAGTCTTGAGCCACCCGATGACGGGAACCTTTACCTTAAAGTGTTCTACCTTGATGGAGCCATCTAAAGTAAAGCTATCTTTTCTCCCCTTTTTCTTAAATCGAGGCACCCCAGATAGTTTCTTGAAACACCTATCCCACGCCTCTCTAAGTTGCTTTAAGGCATACTGAGGAGCGCATTTAGATACTTCGTAATACCAAGGATTTCCTGGTTTAACTAACGCTACCAACCACTTATGCAAATCAATGGTAGTGGGAAACTTAATCTTGTCATCTGGGTTAGCTTTATTGTTGTCTAAGATTGAGTATGTTAAACCTAATCCCCAGTTCCAAGCGTGTCTCGCTGTGCCAGCGTGTTTGGACAACAAGACCCGTTGTAACTTATTCAGTTTTAACTCAGTCTTGAATCCTAAAATCATAAGTCAGTAATTGTTAGCGATTATTAGCAAAACGGCAGCTAGCTATTTGCCCTTGAATACCAAGTTACTTTCCCTTATCGCAGCGATTGCGGCTTAAAACGGGATGAGGATGAGAGCAATTTCTGTTCATGACCCTTCCTATCCCGTGTCAACTTCTTCCTATGGGGTTGACTGAAAAGGTAAGGACAGTTTCATCTACCCCTTTAAGCTTTAGGGGACTAAACCGGGTAATCTCATCATCGTCCAACCAGTCAGCAACGTAGGCTGAAACGAGAATCGAATTGGGTTCGGCAGCTTCTTGCAGTCGTGAGGCTATGTTAACAGAAGGACCGATCGCTGTATAGTCCGATCGCTCCTGACCTCCAAACATCCCTACGACGGCAGTTCCTTGATGAATGCCACAACGGAATCTCACAGGTGCCGGGCCGCTGCCCCCGACAATACCCTGCTCTTGCCAACGCTGGTTCAGTTGTTTTAAGGCACGTAGCATTTGCCGCGCCGTCGCAACGGCTCGCCGTGCTTGATCTTGAGGAGTCAGTTCCTCAGGAGCACCGAAAATCGCTAAGATTCCATCTCCCATGAATTTATCGACCGTACCGCCATTGTCAAATACGGCTTTGGTCATGGCTTCTAAGTACTCGTTGAGCAACTCAGCCACCCGACGCGATCGCAATGTATTTGAGAGCTGAGTAAAGCCTACAATGTCGCTGAACAGCGTCGTGATCAAACGAGGTTCTGGGCTTAAATCCAGCACCAGTTCCCTCCTCGCCGCCTTCTGCACCATTGCTGGAGGCAAAAAGCGCTTCAACACCGACTCTGTCAGGTACGTATTCAACTCGATAACCCGTTGTTCGTTTGCCTTAAGCGCCAGCAAATTCCGGACTTCTGCCAACAGTTCCCGGTCATTGAACGGTTTGGAAAGATAGGCATCGGCTCCCCCTTCTGCGCCCTCAATCCGCGTCGCTTCATCGGCTTTGGCGGTGAGTAGGATGATTGGCGTCCCCTTCAACGGTTCTGAGCCGCGAATCATCCGAATCATATCTAATCCCGATACTTGGGGCATCATCAAATCGGTGATAATCAGGTGAGGGCAATGGGCTTCGGCAACCCGGAATCCTTCCTCGCCATTGCGAGCTGTCCAAACTTGATAACCCTCCTGTCGCAGACTACGAGAGACATAAGCTCGTAAATCTGGATTATCATCGACGACCAAGATTTTGGATGGCTCTCCAGATTCTGGTTTTCCCGCTCCTTGGCTGTGTTCTTTGCCGATTCCCCCTTCTTCTAGAGGTAATTCGATGTCTAAATCCGCTAATTCCACATTGGCGCGACCCGACTGAATTTCTGTAGGAACTTCTAGTACCTGCTCTAGGGGGAGGTGAGATGTCCCCGTTTGCAGCCAAACGGTGAAGGTTGTGCCTTCTTCGTAAACCGACTCAACTGAAATTTGCCCTCCGTGCAGTTCCACCAGTTCTTTCACCAAAGCCAGTCCCAAACCACTGCCCTCATAACTGCGATTGACTGACCCTTCAGCCTGTCGAAACCGCTCAAACAAGTGGGGAACTTGTTCCTTCTTGATGCCAATACCCGTGTCTCTCACCTGCATCCGGACATGGTCTCCTGCCGGTTCTACCTTGACTGTAATGCTGCCTTCAGGGTCGGTAAACTTCATGGCATTCGACAGCAGGTTGTAAAGCACCTTGTCAAATTTTTCTAAATCTAAATAAACCCTAGGGCTGGACGTGAGCTGCGTCAACAGATGGATACTCTTTTTCTCGCAATAAGGTCGAAAGGCTTCGACAATTTGACCAACAAATTCCACTAAGTCACAGGGACGGAAGCTCGCTTGCATCCGTCCGGCGTCGAGCCGATGTAAATCAAGGAGCTGATTGACTAAGCGTAGCAATCGTCGGGAATTACGAAGAGCGATCGCACACTGCTCGTAGGGCAATTCTTTTTTGTGCTCCACCACCGACTCCAAAGGCCCGATCATCAGGGTGAGAGGGGTGCGGAACTCGTGGGAAATATTTTGGAAAAACTCGGTTTTCTGTCGGTCTAATTCAATTAACCGCTCCGCTTGCTGCCGTGTTTTTTGGTAAAGTCGTGACTGCTGAACAGCGATCGCAGCTTGAGCGGCAACGGCTAAAGCCAAATCAATTTCTGATTGGAGCCACTTGCGCGGTCGGTAGGTTTGGCGCAATGTAATGCTACCAATAATTTTGCCCGACGCTCGTTGCGAACGACGCCCCGCTACGTTATCGCTACCGCTAACGCCATCAGCCAGTAAAGGCACTACTAACAGTGCCCGTGCTGGTTTACGCAGTGGCAGGTCAAACCCATTTATTTCTGGATTTGCCGCTAGATCGTCAATTACCACTGGCTGTTGCGTATCTACTAGCTGTTGCAACACTGGATTCCCGGAAATGGGGACAATTGACTGGGGCAATTGCTGAATGGTAGGACCAAAGCTTGAGGATGGATTGATCAAAGATGAATTTGAATTTGATCGGTGAGCGTCTTGTGTGCCCACCACATGGGCTGATTTCCCGTCATACAAGCCCACACATTGAACAAATTCATCCTCCTCTCTCCACAGAGATAAAGCACAGCCATCAACTTTGAGGGCTTGTCCTAACTGTTGAGTAATTGCTGTGAAAATCTCTTGTGGGTCTAGCGTCGAGCGGATGGCGTTGGTAATCGTGTTAACGAGAGCTTGCTGGGTTGCCAAAGCTCGCACCTGCTCGTAAGCTCGTGCCTGGGAAAGCGCGAGTGCGGCTTGGTCGGCAACCATAATCACCAACTGAATTTCGTCATCCTGCCAATAGTACGGCTCTCCGCACTGATGTAATGCCATTACCGCCGTTAACTCCTGGCGACTAATGAGCGGCACAACTAGCGTTGAACGAATGTTAGCTTGTTGATATGCGATCGCCCGTCGTCTAATGTCTTCGTCTTTACCCTGGAAGCGTTCATCTGTCAAGACATCATTAATCACCTCAACCTCAGACGTTTTCCACACCGTTTGTTCTAAGAGTGAGGGGTAATAAGATGAGGGTGAGCCAGAGACCCCAGAGGAGAAACGGGGTGATGCGGCCCAAATGGCTAGGGGATTGCCCACATTTTTGTCTTCCTGTGCCCCCCTGTCCTCTTGTCCTGTTTCGGAGTGCGGCGCTCCTCGATCTTTTTGATAAACAAACCATTCGTCTATCAACCGTCCATCCTGAAAAGGACGTAGAATGCAGTAATCTACCTCCAGCAAATGCCCCACTGATTCCACAATCCTTTGCAGGATTTGCTTAAGAGGAGAATCACCATCTTCCGAAAACTGAGCATTGCGAATCGTATTCGTAACGGTATTGAGTAGCGATTCCCGACGGAGTGCCCGACACAATTCCCTGGTACGAACCTTGAGGACATTGTGTGTATCCATCGCTTGCCGCACTACTGCCTTGAGGTCTTCCGAGTTCCAGGGTTTCGTGACGAACTTGAAAACTTTACCGGCGTTGATGGCTTCAACCAGATCTTCGACATCCGTATAACCCGTCAAGATAATCCGGATAATATCTGGGTATTTGGTGGCGGTGAGGCTAAGAAATTCAGTACCGCTCATCAAAGGCATACGCTGATCGGAGATGATGACCGCGACATCTCCTTCTTTCGCCAGAATCTCTAGTGCAGCCGGTCCATTGTCTGCCCTCAATACGGTGTATTCTCGATGGAAAGTTCGGTAAAGCAAGTCAAGATTGTCTGGTTCGTCATCAACAACCAGAAGTTTGGGCTTACTAGTATCTTGGGATTTCATGCACCGCTCTCCAGCTGATGAGGGCTTGTCGGAAAAAAAAGTCTGCACGCTCTTCACAGATTCTTTCTATGCAAGGGATGACTCGGTTATGTAAGGGATGACTCGGAATCGAAGCGGGACATCAAGCGATCGCTCCTAAAATTGAAGCGGGTTGTTACCTGCATGAACGTTCGATCTCCTCCGGGTCTGTAGCTATGATTGTGATGCACCCCAATTGATTTTAATTTTTGTTTTCCGATATGGTTGTATCCTTTGGAAAGAGGAGGGGGAAAGCGTTGCTCATTGTCGGTCATGGGTTGATAGCCTTAAAGGCAATCCTCCTGATTAACAAGGCGACTCCACCGTGTCGGAAAGCACTAAACGCCTTTGAGTGAAGGCTGCCTTGACCAAGAGCTAGCACCAGGGAATTCCTGTTCAAGCTAAGCGCTAATTAAAGCGCTCCACGCCAGTTGCACAAGAGCTAAGATTGAAAGCCATTTAGCGCTTAGCTATGTGTGATTCACTGTAGACGCTGCCAAACTGGACTAGTCACGTTCGCTATCCTTTCTCTATCCTGGAGATTGCCCACAGCAGGGAGCAAGTTTCTAACGCGGTTTTTCAAATACGACCCTTTTGAGCGCGGTGACACCCCTGCTCCTTTAAGGGTCAGCCTAAAAATCAATCCGTTAGGAACATACCTTGATGAGCTTCGCTCATGCAAACAGTGGGCTGTTGATTAGGTGGGAGCCCAGCTAGACGCTGTGCCTCCAAGAGTTGTTGGTTGATGCACTACTTGTACAATACTATCCTTCTCTAAACTAAAAGCGCTTGACACAATAGGATAGGGTGACCCTGAAAGTGATTGAGGCTTACATAATGACTCACAAATTGATCCCTTCACAACTGCAACAGTTGTTGTACAATCGCCTCACAGATTACTGTTTGATCTAACGGTGCAAATTTTTGAGGCTTTGTTCGTATTAAACGTTTTCCGTAGTTTTGTTTCCAAAATACTTTTGTGGTTGTGAACCCCTGCTTCTCTTTTTTGACGCCCTACGAACCCGTCACTGCCGGTCAGGATGCCGTTGCTGCTGGTGCATCCCACTTCACTATCCGTACTGCTCAAGTGCAGGATTTAACCACCCTGGCGGAAATTCTCACCGACAGCTTTCATCCTCGGACTGGACTCATGCGTTGGGCTTATCCCATGCTCAAACTGGGTATATACGAAGATTTACGAAATCGGCTGCGGTCTAACTCACCACATTACGTCTGTTTAGTTGCCGTTGCTGATGCTTCTACGGTTACTGATTCGGGTGACGTTTTGGCCGGTACTGTAGAAATCGCACTCCGCTCTGGACCTTCCTGGCAATCTCATACCATCCAATATCCTTATATTTCCAATCTGGCTGTCAGAAAATCCTGTAGGCGGCGGGGCGTTGCCAAACAACTGCTCCTCGCTTGTGAGCGAACTTCTCTGGAATGGGGTTTTCAAGACCTCTACCTGCATGTGCTGGAAAACAATCAGCAAGCACGACAGCTTTATCTTAAGGCTGGTTATGAACTACGGGAAGTTGAACCTAACTATGGTGCATGGCTCTTTGGGCATCCCAAACGCCTGTTCCTACAAAAAAAACTCACTCCTACTACAACGGTATGAGGGATTTCTAGGACAACAGCGTTGGGGCTTGAATCTGTAGAAGATTGGTCATTTTTTGGGTTTACTACAGATTGTCAATAATTCATAGGATTTTTAATGATTCTTAATAATTACATTCGATTTGTGCTAATTAACAATCTCCTGACCCCGATCTTTCCTGGACTCAATCCCCATGCCATAAAATGGAGTTACAAGGTTGACGAGCAACGAGCGATACTGAATCTGAGTTTGTTTGATAGGGTAATTGAAAACAGATGGTAAACTGAATCTTTCTGCTTGTGTATCCTCAAAAACTTACACCAATTGAGTTTGCCGGTCGTGCTTTCGGTCTGGGTGCCTCCCTGCTCAGAGACATTAAGCAATACGAGTGGAAATGGAGAGCGAAAAGAAACAGCGTTGCCAGACAGCTCTTTACGAAGAGGAGGTGCTTGTCCGTCGTACAGGTTTCGCCGACTCTCAAGACTATAGTGGCATGGAACAGGAAAGCCTGAACCTCAGTAAGGATCAGATTCAAGACTCACAGGCATCGGCAGTCCTCAAGCAACTGCTGGATAAGCAGTTGCTGGTTGTCAACAGTCGGCGTCGTAATGGCATCATTCTCTATAAACGCTTTCACGCCGAATTTGCAGGACCGGGTTCTGCGGTTGGCGGACTGTTTGATTTGGATTGCCAGAAAGTGCTACTAGTTGGCAATTTCTCCCTGGTCTATCCAGAATCGACAGAGGAGCGGCAACGCGCTTATGCGCTTCGGCGGCAGTGGATTCGACTCACTAAACAAATTACTGACAATCCAGTGCCAATACAACGTGCTCAGATGATTCTGAATCAGTTTGAACACTACTTCGATCCCGATACGATTGCTAAACTGCCAGATGAAGCCTTTGCCCTTTTGGTGGGAGTTTTGCCCCATACCATAAGAAAGGTGCGTAATACCGCCGATCGCTTGGATGTTAGTGTAAGTGGTTAAGAAAGCTCTCTAAAGGCAAAGAAGGAGAAGCATAGGCTAAGCTAGCCCGAATGGCTGGCTTAGTCTCCTGTGGCTGGATAAGTCTCATGACCTACAAGGATATTTATACCTAATTCATTTTTGAGTACCTCCTAGGAAAATAGCTGGGGAGCTGGGGAGCTGAGGAAAAAGATTTTCATGCGTCCTAGTGTACGCAGTTCATGACGGCTCATAAGAAATCCTCGTTGCGGGAAACTCCGTGTCTTTAGACCGGAGAGGAACGCGCGTAAGCGGTTTTAACCGCCTCCAGTCTGGATGAGTTATAATGCTGTCATGACTCAATCCCTGTCTGTAAAGTGCAAGCTTATAGTCCCTGTAGAGTATCGACCAAAGGTCGATGAAACTTTGCAGGGATTTGCTGATGCTTGCAATCAGATACTGGAAGTCGCCAAACGTGACAATTGCTGGAACACAACCAAGCTTCACCACAAGGTTTATCAGCCAGTGCGAGAAGCAACGGGATTGAAAGCAAATCACGTTTGTCAGGCTATTCGGCGTGTGATTGGTAACGCCAAAGCGGTTAAACAAATCCATAAGTTCAGACCCACTTCTATCAGCTTGGATGTTCGTACTTTCCGTTACATGGAAGCTGAGCAACGAGTAGGGGTCACGTTGAAGTGTGGACGAGTTGACTTCAATCTGTCCATCGGTGGCTATCAGATTGCCCTGCTTAGAGGTCAAACCCTGACCAGCGCGACGCTTAAGAGAAGCCGTCAAGGCGACTACTACATCAACTTTGTGGTTGAGATTGATACTCCGCCAACGGGCAAGACGCCTAAGGTGATTGGGGTCGATCTGGGTAGGCGCGACATCGCCACAACTTCCACAGGTAAGTCCTGGGATGGGAGTCAGATCCAGACAGTTCGTGACCGATTGACGCGAGTCAGAGCTAACGTTCAAGCCAAACGCAGCAGGAACAGCCGTAGGTTGCTCCGCAGGCTCTCTGGGTGTGAACGTCGCTTTCAAGAGTGGGTGAATCACAACATCAGCAAACAACTGGTAACTGAGGCTCTCGCATCTGAGTCCGCCTTGGCGTTTGAGGACTTGACCGGAATTCGGGCTAGCCTCAACCAAAAACCGAGAAGCAAAACTGAGCGACGGAGAACGAACAATTGGGCGTTCTATCAACTCACAATCTTCGTTGGTTACAAAGCCGCTATCGCAGGCGTTCCGGTTGTTTTTGTCCCGCCTGCCTATACCAGTCAGACTTGTTCGCGTTGCCGACACGTCCACCCTGAAAAAGGGAAGTCGTATCGGAATAGGAAAAAGTTTAAGTGTGGACATTGTGGTTTTGAACATGATGCGGATGTGAATGCGGCGATCAATATTGCCGATCTTGCGGTGCCTGTAAGTGCGCCGGAAAGTCCAGGGATGGCTTGTCTGTTAGAGGGGCAATTGCCTCTTTTTAGATGGTCTGAACCGGGCTGAAGCCCCGTCAATTTATTGCGGGGTTGCTTACTATTCTCTGATAAAGGGATAAGGCAGGCAAAGGAAGGGGGAGATAGATGACCGTTTGTGAAAAAGGGGTTTGTTCAAGCAGATTCCAGAGCAGCTCAAGCTTGGGTTATTTTTTTAGCTTCCACAGTTGAAGTTCTTTGGGCGAAATTGGCACTATTGTGTAGTTAGAGTTTTGTCCAATTCCAGATTTTAATCCTTGAGAAGGGTTGAAGACAAAAATATCACTAAACCCTTGAGGGATTTTAGGTATATTAGGTTCTGATATTAATTGAAGCCGTACTTTCTCATTGAGAAGATAACTCATGGATAGGAGTTCGCCTAGATTTGCCCGGTAGTAACTGGTAATTAAGAGCGGACGATTTGTTTGATTAATAATACTGGCGGCTTGCACATGAGTATCGCTAGGTTTTTTATTCCACCAAACCTGGGACTGGGAATAGACCGTACAGGACACAACTCCAGCAGAAATTAAAATCATCATCAAAAATTGCCAGAGTTTTTGTTGTATAAAGCTAGATAGTACAATTTTACTACCAAAAAGGTAAGCAACCGCTAGCAAAATCCCTAAGAAACAAGGTATTAGATACCGAGGCACACTTGACCGCATTCCCCCAAAAATTAAGTCGGGAATAATTAAGGCTAAGGCGGGCACTCCAAT
Organism: Cyanobacteriota bacterium; assembly: GCA_040756535.1. Classification (GTDB taxonomy): domain Bacteria; phylum Cyanobacteriota; class Cyanobacteriia; order Cyanobacteriales; family Coleofasciculaceae; genus JBFLZA01. Next base: position 8,708 of record JBFLZA010000004.1, on the reverse strand, counting down.
CATGGTAAGAAGGAATAGGTAAACTTTTTTGGGGGCGGTACGACAGAGAAAATAGAGGGAATAGCCTACTAAAATTAAGCACAGTAAGACAGTAGGAATTGTATAAATTGCAGGAGCGCTAGCGTCTAGGTTGATATCAAAAAATATACGACTGGTGTGACCTACCCAACTTTTAACTAAACGCGATATAGGGACTTGGGTGGACGCCCAGGCTGTTGAGGCTTGGGCTTTCTTAAAGCTATTTAACGTTAGTAAAATCCAAGGAGTGAAAGCTAAAAATCCAGCGAGCGATGCCACTAAATAAGCTGTCATCGTCTTCCTCCAACGGAAGCCTTCTACTAAGACAACATAAACACCATGGCCAAGTGCTGTTAGGAGAATTAAGGGAAGACTATAAAATCCCAATGCCAAAGTTGCTGCATAAATTATCCAACTTCCCTGGGTTTTAAGTCGTAAGGCTCGCAGAAGTGAGGCGCTTGATAATAAGATCGCTACCATCAACAAGCTATACCCTCGTGCTTCCTGAGCAAAGACAACATGAACTGGAGAAACCGCAATCAATGCGACTGCCAACCATCCAGTTAGGGATGTACCAAATAACTCGATGCAGAGCCAATAAATACAGGGGAATATAAATAAGCTAATGAGAGCTGAAGCACTTCTAATCACCGCCACGGAGTTGCCAAACCAGTGCATCCAAAGTCGCGTAATCATATAGTAAATCGGTGGATGCTGAGGGTCTTCTACAATTAAGGTGCGGATTGTATTCATTAAGCTTGTTTCAGGCGTTGAATACTGATATTTCAGTAAATCGTTGACTTTAATTACACCACCATTGAAAAGTTGCTGCCGCACGTCTTCCCCGGTGTATCCGGCTAGGTGTAAGGAAGTAATCGTTTCGTCGTGCCAGTAGACTTTAAGGTTAAGATTGGCAAAGCGAAAAAATATGCCTAGCATGAGCAGGACGATGACTAAAAACCGCAACCAAGTCGGAGGAAGTGACCAGTGCTGCGTTAATGTACTTTTCATAAGTTACTTGGTAGTGCTAAATCTAACCCTGAGAATTGACCAATACCCTTAAACGACTTTTTCAATAAGGCGTCAGGGTTTAACTAATTTCCAAATTCGGCTCTCTTTGTTGCGATCGCTCGGCTCTATCTTGGCGTTATACTCTTTCTCAATACCTGCTTGCAAAACCTTAGAGGGGCTTATAAAAAATACATTATTAAACTCTTGAGGAATCTCTGTTACTGTATCTTTAGGGATAAATTTAAATTTTACTTCTGGTTTAAGAACATAGCTTAGGGACACTAAATTAAAGACATTATACCGGGGGGGTGAAGAATCTATTTCTTCAATAATCAAGGGATTCCTCGCTTGGTTAATGATTTGAGCGAGTTGCCGATTCTGGGTATCCGTTAGATTATTCCACCAAACCTCAGATTGGGACACGACGACACAAGATATTACCCCACAGGTTAGCAGTGCTAGTAGGGTAATTTTCCAGAATTTACTTGGCCAGTTGTTGCTCAGGGTAGGGCTAAGTTGAAGTTTAGAAGTAAACAGGTAGGCAACGGATAGCTGGATTCCTAAGTAAGAAGGAATCATATATCGTCCTGTAACTGAGGTGCGTCTCCCTAAGGCTAAATCGGGGAGGATTAGGGCTAATGAAGTAAAGCCAATTAAAATAACAAGAAACAACCAAGCCCGTTTTGGGGAGTTACGAACTAGAAAGTAAAGAGAGTAGGCGATTAAAGTTGATATTAATAAAACATTTACACCCATAAAAATCAAACTAAACAACGGAACAGCAAATGGTGAGCTAGAGGAGAACCCAGTATCTATAAAATTACGGCTCAGGTTGCCCAACCAACTTTTTAGGAAATAGGAGAGAGGGGTTTTTATGTCTTGAGCTGCCGTCATTGTTAAGGCTTGCTGGTAGTTAGTCAAAATTACTACGAGCCAAGGCGAAAAAAAGATAATTCCGACTAAACAGCTTAGTAAGTAGGCTTTGATCGTTTTATTCCAACGGCAGTGGTTCAGGACAAAGACATAGATAGCATGGGAAATAGCAACTAACACGAAAAATAAGTGAGAATAAAGACCGATCGCAAGGGTGGCAGCGTAAACCCCCCAACTGCGCCAAGTGGTGACACGTATTGCTCGTAGTAGTGAGGCACTCGATAGTAAAATTGCCACTATCCACAAGCTGTATGGTCGTGCTTCTTGGGCATACACGAGTTGAAATGGAGAGATGGCGATTAAAGCGCAGGCTAACCATCCTACTAGCGACGAGCCAAATAATTCCAAGCACAACCAATAGATGCAAGGGAATGCCAGCACACTTAAAACGGCGGAAAAACTTCTAACTCCCACCACTGAATCGCCAAAAATTTGCGCCCAAAAACGCACCATTACAAAATAAAGGGGGGGTAGCTGAGGTTCTTCGCTAGCCAAACCCTCAATCGTGTTAACGACGCTTTTTTCCGGGCTAAGGCGCTGATATTGGTGTAAATCTTCAAGAGTCAGAATTTGACCCTTTAACAGTTGCTGTGCGACTTCAGCTTCTTTGTAACCCGATATCCGTAACGAGGTGTAGGTTTCATCCATCCAGTAAATTTTTCGGTCAAGATTGACAAACCGAAAAAATAGACCCAAGACTAAGACTACGACGAGCAAAAACCGTAACCACGTTGAAGGTAGCACCCAGCTTTGGGGCAATTGGCTTTTCATGCAATAAACCTGAGTTCGATCGCCAGATCAATCTGCCAGGGAAGGGAAGTCTCAATTTTACAAGGACTGGTCAGGTTTAGTGTACGATCTGGCTCGATGTTGACGGATAGCCACTCTTCATGAGGCTAACACGCTCAAAAGTACTATAGCTAAACTTAGCGTTATGCGATCGCTTTTAAGTCGGATATTGGGAAGAAATGATCAACCAGAATCGTTTTGAGTCGTTGTAGGAGGCAAATATTCGCTGGTAGCAAAAAATCAGGTCAGGAGTAGCGGCCTTTTGGAGGACAATTGATTCGTAGCCGGCGAGTTCTCACTCTAAACCAACGTAATGACTGTAACTTCTGGTGGACAAAACAGTCGTCCGGGTGCATAACTGCCTAAACCGCGATTGACATAAAGCTGATTTTGCCCCACCTGATGCAGTCCATGTGCCCATTCCCAGTGCTTAACGACTTTAATAGAGGATATAATCAACGGTATCCAACGCTCCATCGATTTGGGAATATAGGGCTGAAACTTTTTCATCAATAGAGGGCCCGATCCCAATCCTGGAATCACGACCTGGCCTCCATGAGTATGACCCGATAGCTGTAAATCTACCCGCCATTGTTGCAACGGCTCAGCCGTGTCAGGATTGTGAGATAAGACAATGCAGGGTTTGTTCGGGTCAAGCTGATTCATCACGGGGGCAGGATCGAATTCAAGCGACCAAAAATCAGCTAATCCCACAAAAGGTAATTCTGGCCCTAGAGGATAGGCGATTTCATTCCACAACACTCGCACTCCAATGCTCGTCAGGGCATTGGTAATAATTTGTTTTTTTGAGCGATTACGGCGGGAAATGTCGTGGTTACCCAGTACTGCATAGATACCCGCACGGCTTTGCAGGTGCTTCAAGCGTTGTACGAGTGGGTGAATGGGATTGGGGTTGTCTGTAATGTAGTCGCCCGTTAAAAGTACTAAATCGGGTTCAGCTTGGTTGCTGAGTGCAATCGCTTCTGCTAGGAGCTTTTCTGATAGCCGCACGCCATCGTAGTGTAAATCTGAAAGTTGTACGAGTTTTGTCCCTCTCAATGATGACGGTAAATCGGCGATCGCAATTTCTACCCTTTCAACACGTAACCGTCCTGAAACTATCCAGTTCATGTCGTTGCTGTTCCCTTCCCTCACAAAGCGCTTCCAGCATAGCTTAGAGACATCAGTTCACGGTTACACCTCAAGGTAACCAGCGATACCTCTATAAAATTACGCAACCCATGAGTAGCAATCTGGATAGTTTTGCCAAGTTTTATCGCTTAACTATGATTAGAGCGATCGCATCGCTGGCAGAGCAGGAGTAATACCAAATTTACCTGATCTACCCCTTTGAAAATTTTCCGCCTTTTTTCGCTTCAACGCCAGTTGAACGGTTGGGATAAACTTTCAATACAATAAATAAGAACCGTTCCATCCAACAGCTGAAACCCATGCTCAAGCTCATCTTAGAGTCTCCAGTCCTTCTCGGTTTCATTGTTTTAATAGGAGGGATTTATTTTTTCACTCTCTTCCACTATGCAGGCAGAGATAAAAGATTTGTTTTCAATCTTGAGAAATTTTTCCTAGCTATTTTTACAGTCACAGTAGTCGGTTATACAGGCGCTTCTATCCTTCCCTTTACAAAACTACATCCTCGGGTTTTGATCTTACCCGGTACAACTCTACCCACCATAGCTGGACAGATTGGAATTTATTTTGGTGCTTTACTTTTATTAAGTTCGCGATTTCGTTCAACTTTAAAAGATTTTATTAAAGCTATCGTTATTTTTCTCTCCAAATCCCCCTTCTTTGGGGCATTAATGTTGATGGCAAGCTTATCCTTTCTCTGGTCAGATACGCCTGACATAGCTCTCAAAACATCACTTTCTTTATTAACCGTTTCTTTGGTTGCAATTTACTTTGCTAAGCAGTACACTTGGCCAGATATTTTTAATTTTCTGCGATGGATTAATCTTATTATAGTTGTCCTATCCTATTATGCTGTTTTTTTTATGGAGGGAAAAGGGGGAGCGGCTTGGAACGGGATTCTGGGTCACAAAAACCAGTTTTCATTTTTCATGGCTCAAACCATTCTCCTCTGGTTAATGTATGCCGTATACTCACGTAAACACGCAGGTTGGTCGATAGTAGTTCTTGTTGTCTCCGCGATCGCTTTCCAGAGGGGAAACAGTGGGGCAAGTAAAGTCCTATTGGTGATTTTACTGAGTTTATGGGGATACTTAGGGTTTGTCAAAAAATTGCAAGTCAAATGGGCTTTTGTTTCTGTTGTTCTCTTTATGATTGTGAGTATCTGCCTAACCATTGTTGTCACAGAAAATTTAGAATTTATTTTCGTCGATACCCTGAATAAAGATATGACTTTAACCGGCCGGACGGACTTCTGGCCCATCCTTGTTAATAAGATCAACCAACGACCCATTTTGGGCTATGGATTGTCTAGCTTTTGGCAACCTTGGCTAGGAGCAGATAACCCAGGCGGTGATGTCATTGTCGCTAAAACTCAGTTTCGACCCGTTCATGCTCATAATGGCTTTTTAGATATGGGTCTTGAGCTAGGTTGGCTGGGAGTAGCCTTGTTTGTGATTTCCTTTTTTAATAATTTAGCGAAGGGAGTTGTTTATTTAAGCCGCAATCCCATGCCTGCCGCTGGTCTACCACTTTTACTGCTAACGTATACAGTGATACCAAATCTGACGGAAACAGGTCTTTTAGGCCCTACTGGATTTTGGTTTTGGTATGTCGTCACAACAGTACGATTATCCTTAGATACGTCAGGAAAAAGTGTCAAACAAAATCACTCATCGCTGCCTTATTCTCAAGCCAGAGCTTTTTTATAGGTGATTAAAAGGTTTTAATGTTTAAAAAGCTTGCTGCCGCGACTCAAAAAATTAGCCCAAACCTCCGCAAGATTATCGGCAATACCGCTTGGTTGTTTGGCGAAAGAATCTTGCAGATGGGCTTAGGTTTGTTGGTAGGAGTTTGGGTCGCGCGTTACCTGGGGCCGAGCCAATTTGGTCTTCTCAATTATGCGGTTGCTATTGTTGGGTTGCTCAGTCCACTGGCTACGCTAGGGTTAAATCATATTGTCGTGCGTGACCTCACTCGCGACCCATCTTGTCAAGCCGAAACACTGGGTACTGCCTTTGCGCTAAAACTCGTAGGTGGCTTTGTCACCTTCGGCATTACCGTTGGCCTCGTTTTACTGTTAAATCCTCAGAATCATCTGATTGTTTGGCTAGTAGCCGTTGAAGCAATTGGCAAAATTTTTCTGAGTTTTGAAGTCATCGATTTTTGGTTTCAGTCTAAGGTGGAATCAAAATATACGGTTATATCAACGAATTCCGCCTACGTCCTGATCAACGCTGTCAAAATTATTTTGATTCAGCTTCGTGCTCCCTTGATTGCCTTTTCCGCAGCCCTTACCTTGGAGAGGGCGATGGCAGCATTGGCACTGGTTATTACCTATCACTTCAAGAAGAATTTGATCACAGCATGGCGATTCAGCTTTGCACGAGCCAAGGAGTTACTTGAGCAAAGCTGGCCGCTGATTCTCACTAGCTTTGTCATCGGCATTTACATGCGAATTGATCAAGTGATGTTGGGGCAAATGAGTCAAGCTGAGGAATTGGGTAGGTATTCAGCAGCCGTGAAAGTCTCTGAGCTGTGGTACTTTATTCCCAATGCGATCGTACAATCGGTTTTTCCCTCAATTGTTCAAGCCAAAGAAGTGAGTGAATCGCTATATTATGAGCGGATTCAAAAACTTTTAAATTTTATGGCTTTAGTGTCTTATGCTGTAGCCATTCCTATCACTTTTTTGTCTGACTTAATTATTACCCTGCTGTACGGCAACGATTATCAGGCAGCTGCTCCCTCGTTAGCTGTTTTAGTTTGGGCCGGCTTGTTTGTTTCAATTGGGCTAGCCCGCAATCCCTGGTTAATTACAGAAAACTTAATGAAGTTTGCTGCGGCTACAACCGCTGTTGGGGCAGTTATTAACGTCATTTTAAACTTTATCCTCATCCCTCCTTATGGAGGATTAGGCGCAGGAATTGCTACAGTTATCGCGCAATTTTTCGCCGCTTATCTATCCCATGCCTTTTATCCTAAAACCCGAATGTTTTTTTACAAGCAAACTCAGGCTATCTTTTTAATTGATTTCTTCAAGCAAGCCAAGATGAGGATAGGAAGATAAGTTTGCAATCAACGCTATTTTCTTAGGGTTCAGTAGCTCTTTAATAGAGCTGAGGAGGCTTCCCAGCTACTTTGTTAATAATTCTATCCATCGCTAAAACGAGGTAATGTCTGATTAAATAGTAGTTGAAGTTTAGATCTTTTCCGCCTGTAAAGAAACGGCTAATGTGCTTTTTTGTAGCACCTTGAAAATGAAGAACACTAAATTTAATAGGTTTTTCAGAATCAATGGTGTTGCAGTAGGGCTGGTTTCCTATAAAGTAAATATTTTTCATTTCGTCCTTCATTTCAAATCCATCTGACCGGGATATACTATGGTCATAGATAGAATTTTCTCGAATGATGGACGTTAATCCAATTTTGGCATAATTTATCTTTTCATATTCACGAAAAGCAACCATATCGCAGGCTCCACCTGGTAAGTTATTCTGACGGCACTGCTGATAGTGAGATTCCATGATCTGGAAAAGAGAAGGCTCCGAATATGCCTTGATGAGAAAATGGCAGAAATCGTTTAATACCTCTCGGTTATTAATAAAGGTGCAGTGGGCACATAGGGTTTGACTGGATGGGTTTTTAGATAAAGTAATATCGAACTCTTGAAATTTTTTAACTTCTTCCGATAAATTGGCATAGACCATTACATCGGAATCCATATAAAAACATTCATCTAAGTTGTTTTTTGTCAGAAAATCATTGAGTATAAACCATCGTTGATGGGTAAAGACTTGATAACGATAAGGATTAGTGTTGCGATGCTTATAGACGCTAGCAAATTTTTCCGCTCCTTCAAAATAATCAGCGATATAATGATGCTCAACGGATTGATAATGAGCGTTGCTCGCATCGCCAATCAAATAAATTTTTGATTGTGGGTTTGATGCTTTAGCCTGAGCAATAGTATAAATCAAGTATCGGCTGTTACATTTATGGATGATGACGATTGGTAAAGCCATAGAGAGGATTCTCCCTTGATTAACGTAAGGTCTATGGAGCTTCGATGAACTTCTAGATGTATCGGCTATTCTTTTTAGAATAGATTATACCGGAAACTTGTCCTTGTTTAGGAAGAACTACCAAAAATTCAATGCACTCTGACAAAAAAGTTGATGTTCCGACTACTCTGAACCTAATTTTCCCAAAGAGCAGTTTCTTGGTATTGGAGTTCTATACCGCTGTGGCTAAAATTTAGTTTTTTCTTTAATGTAATGTAATGTTTGAATTATATAGCAATTAATTTCCTAGAAGGATGAAAACTCCGGTTGTTTTCATAATTTTCAATAGACCTGATACCACTCAGAAGGTGTTTGAGGCAATTCGCCAAGCTCACCCCCCCCTACTCTTTGTGATTGCTGACGGCCCGCGTCCAAACAAGCCAGGGGAAGACCAAAAGTGCGCGGCGACAAGAGCCATCATCGATCAGGTAGACTGGGACTGCGAAGTTTTAACGAATTATTCTGAGATTAACTTAGGTTGCGAACGGCGGGTTTCTAGTGGGTTAAATTGGGTATTCGATACGGTCGAAGAGGCAATTATTCTGGAAGATGATTGTTTGCCTCATCCCACATTCTTTTCATTTTGTGAGGAACTACTGGACTATTATCGCAACGATCAACGGGTCATGGTTATTACAGGGCAAAACGTCCAGTTTGGTCGGAAGCGAACCGATTATACTTATTACTTTTCTCGCTACAACCATTGCTGGGGTTGGGCGAGTTGGAGACGGGCATGGCGCTCCTACG
>JBFLZA010000003.1:0-38578 GCA_040756535.1 Cyanobacteriota bacterium | reverse complement strand
TAGCAATTCACTCTGACTGTAGCGATCACCAATTTTTTGAGGAAAATTTTCATTTATGACTTGCCAATAGCGAAAGATCTGTAATAAGCTTGTCAACACTATCAACAATCACTCCTAATAAGTTAGAGAGATGAGGGTTGACAACCACAAGGGAGACCTGTTCGAGAAAGAGCGAGGAACCCTTGTCAAGAGATCGAAGCCGCCCTGTAAAGTAAAGGAGCCTTTAGGACTAGCGCTTAATCCTTATTGCAAAACTTTCCTATTTTGTCCCTCGCCTAAGGAGATAAGCTCATCGTCATTCATTTTCACCAAGGCAACTTACTCATATTAAGGGCTTTAGCCCCTGTTTTATGCAGCTTGAATGCATAATAGCTGGCTAGGCTCTCTCTTGAACCTCTCTTCCTACTGAGGATTCAGCACTGGTACACTCAGAACTTTCAACATAGATGTAAGGGAAGTCAACCAAAAGTGCGATTGCCCAAGGGGCAGCGCGAAGCGATCGCAACTAGGTTGTTCTAGTGCAGATAAGCTGCGTCTGATGTTTCAGTCGCACAATTCAAGAATGGTGCATTATCATGGAAACTCTCCAAGTAATGGAAACTCTCAAAGCAACCCTAACTGACTTAGGTATTCCCGAAGAGTTAATTCATCAAGACGCTTTACTACGCGAAGATTTACAGCTTGACTCTACGGAAACAGTGGAACTTGCCATAGCACTGAAACGCCAGCTAGGAGTCAGTATGAAGCTTGAAGGTCGGCAGGATATAACAATTGCTCAACTGTGCGATCGCGTTGAGACAGCAATGTCTGCCGCTTCTCTTGGGAATTCCAGATAAATCAGTATCGCGTATCTGAAATGATAGTTCTCGAACACGAGCAAATCACTGGGGTTAAAGGAATTGGGATCGATATCACACCCATTCCTAAAATTGCCAGAATAATCAACCGATGCGATTACCTACAGCACCGCCCAAAGAGCGATCGCGACATCCTCAATTCCTTATTCACTGCCAACGAGATAGACTACTGCCAATCCGCTAGCAATCCTCATCAATTTTATGCCCTATGCTTTGCTACCAAAGAAGCTGTGGGAAAGGCACTAGGTACTGGATTAGCTGGCATTGATTGGAATGAAATTGAAGCCAATATTACCCATGATAAATTAACCATTCACCTACACGGAAAAGCCAGGATTCAAGCAAAAAAACGTGGTATCCAAAACTGGTTTGCAACCTGGTGGCATTGGGATAACCATATATTTGTTCACGTCCTCGCTCACTAAACCAAATTAAGGGTTGAATTTCCCAGGATGCTGTAACTTTCCCCTGGCAAAATCCAAAATCTAAAATCCAAAATCTAAAATCCAAAATCGGAACATGGACAGTATCGCTGAACAGTTGCCCGATATCTTTAACGTTGCTGCGTACTTCTTAGAAAGCAACTTAGCTTCAGAACGTAGCGAAAAAGCCGCCTTTTACCATCAGGATGACATCTACACCTACGCACAAGTAAACCGCCTCGTCCGGCGTACAGCGAGATTGCTGTCTGAACTCGGTTTAGAACGGGAAAACCGAATAGCTATTCTATTACCCGATACCCCAGAGTTTGTCTTTGCCTTTTGGGGCGCTATCTGGTTAGGTGCTGTACCAGTTCCGATTAATACAGCTTGTACTGTTGACGACATTCAATATATTCTGCAAGATTCACGCGCCAAAGTCTTGCTCACTACTCAAGAGTGGCAAGAAAAACTAACTCCCATCCCATCTCAATTTTTGCGTCATGTTCTACTAGTTGATGGGGAAAATTCATTCACATCCCTGCTTACCCAACAGGACGAACAACTTTCTCACGCCGAAACCTCTCGCGACGAACCCGCATTTTGGCTTTACACCTCTGGTAGTACAGGACGGCCTAAAGGTGCAATTCACCTGCATCGCAGCATGGTAGTTTGTGCAGAACACTACGCTAAAACCACACTTGGCTTGCACGGTGATGACATCACCTATTCAGTTGCCAAGATGCCCTTTGCTTATGGTTTGGGAAACACCCTCTATATGCCAATGGCAGTGGGGGCTGCTGCCGTCCTATCCGATGCCAGCAATGCCTTTGATATCATTAACGATATCCAACAGTACCAGCCCACAATTCTGTTTGGCATACCCAGCGTTTATGCAGGCATTCTTGCTATACATGACATCTCGCCCTTAGATACATCTTCCCTGCGTTTGTGCGTATCTGCCGCCGAACAACTCCCTAAGCCTATCTGGCAAAAATGGCGAGAAACTTACAACCAGGAAATTTGTGAAGGAATTGGCACCAGCGAATTTTTGCACATATTCCTCTCCAACCGAATCGGAGAATGCAGACCAGGCAGTTCAGGTCGTCCCGTTCCCGGTTACGATGTGCGAGTTATTGATGAAAATGGCTTCCCTTGTCCTCCTGGCGAGATTGGCGACTTGCAGGTGAGTGGTGAAAGCTTGATGCTAGGGTACTGGAACCGACTGCGGGAAACCCGAAAGGCTATTTACGGGAATGCAATGCGAACCGGAGATAAGTATCTGTGCGATGCTGACGGCTACTTTTGGTTTATGGGACGCAAGGACGATTTGTTTAAGGTAAATGGTCAGTGGGTATCACCTTTAGAAATTGAGGATATCTTGCACCAGCATCTGGAGATTCTTGAAGTTGCAGTAGTACCCGACTCTGACCAAGGCGAACAGTTAACTCAAATTGTGGCTTATGTCAGTCTCAGACCAGGACATAAACCGTCGCTGCAACTAGAGGACAACATTCGTAAGTTTGCCAAACAGAAACTTCCTCATTTTAAAGCCCCAAGAATTATTCATTTTGTCGAAAAATTACCCCGTACTTCCACTGGCAAAATTCATCGCAAATCATTAAATCAGTTGCTAGGAGATGTAATGGATAAAAGTTTGGTGTTAAAGGATAAATTATCCGTTATATCGAATCCATGAGTATCAGAATGTTTTTTTAACGCAGAGGTAACAGAGGTTTTCGCAGAGGTTCGCAGAGGTTTGAGAGAGGATTTAAGGTGAATTTAAATGATGTCTGCTAATGAAAAATGTGAATCTTAGGTCATAAATAGCCGTTGACATGTCCGTTGATTTAATCGTAAGTTATTAATCCAGAGTAAACTGATGGTTATAGAGTTGAAAACTGCAATAAAGTACAATGAGACTTTTATTGCCGGAAAAAGAGAACCTATTGCTATTTTAAAAAACTTCATTCAGGAGGGTATTTTTTCCAATTACGTTCTGTATGAAGGAAGCAATGAAGTTCGGATTGCTGGCAATGAATTAGCCAAAGTATCGATTAGTCAGGATTGTGTATCACTTAAGGGTAGCGGCAAGTCTCACTCTGAATCGGTTAGCGACCCTTTGAAGCAAGTAGAAGAACTGCTGAATTCTTTACCGATTGAAAATTGGACAGCTTATGGTTATGTCGCATTCGATATCGCTCGCTTTTATTCCTCGTATGCCAAAGCTATTCAGCAGCCTATTCTCTATTTTTTGATTCCTGAAACTGAACTACGCTTTACAGAAGAAGGAATTTATATCAGAAGTACCAAATCATTAGAGCGAGTCCGAAATGTAGTAGAACTTGACAGTCAAATCTCCAATTATGTGCCAGCAATTCTAGCGGTTGATTGCAGCGATCGCGAAAATTACCAAAATCGCATCAAGGCGTTAATCGAAGCAATTCAAAGCTCCAAACTTCACAAAGCCATTATTTCCCGCTCCATGAAAATCAAGGGCGATTTAGATGTTCTCGGAACGTATGTCGTCGGAGCGAAAGCCAATAATGCAGCACGTTCATATTGTTTGAATATAGACGATGTCCGTGCTGTTGGCTTTAGTCCCGAAATTCTCATGGAAGTCGATGAAAGTGGATTTGTCTTAACGAATCCCCTAGCAGGAACTCGACCTCGTGGAGAAAGTGTAGAAGAGGATACGCATCTCAACGGTGAATTGTTCACGGATGCCAAAGAAGTAAAAGAACACGCACTCTCTATTTGGTTAGCGCAAAGCGAAATTGCCTCCCTTTGTTTACCCGGAACCGTCCAAGTTTTTAACTTTATGGAGGTCAAAAAATATCGCTGCGTGCAGCACCTATCTTCTCGCGTTGGTGGTCAACTCAAGCCAGGAAATACCCTGTGGGATGCGTTAAAAGTATTATTTCCAGGAATTACGGTTTCTGGGATTGAGAAAGACCAAGCTCTTGAATGGATTGACCGTTTGGAAGATGAACCGAGAGGCATTTATGCCGGTGGTATCGGTTGGGTGGATAGTAGGGGCATGGCAGATTTAGCGATCGCAATTCGCTCTGTTTACCAATACGGTGACTGTATTCACTTAAATGCTGGAGCAGGTATCGTCGCTGAATCGGTTCCGGAAAACGAATACATAGAGTCAGTCAACAAAATGAATACTATGCTGACCAATTTGGTGTTGAAGTCTTCTGAGAAATGAGCGCACTACCAGACCCTAAACCAGTGAGTCATGGTATCGAAATCGTTGAAATCAGTCGCATTCAAGAACTTATAGAGCAATCAGGGAAGCAGTTTGAAATGGAGTGTTTCACAGCGACAGAACGCAACACACCCCCATTAGGTGCAAAACGTATAGAGTATCTCGCAGGTCGATTTGCCGCCAAAGAAGCAGTACTCAAAGCCCTCGGCATAGAAAACAACCCAAACATTTCCAAGCTTGATATTGAAATTCAACGGCTTAAGAGTGGTGCCCCGTCAGTCGTGTTGCATGGCAAATGCCAAGAGATAGCAGCAAAACTCGGTATCACGCAGTGGTTACTGAGCATCAGCCATACATCATCCTATGCTGCCGCGAGTGCGATCGCTCTTTGCGCGATGCCAGAGGCAATCGCTATGCACTAACCCAAAAACTCTGCGTCCCTCCGCGCCCCCCTCAGCGTTCCTCTGCGTTAAAAAAAACCAATCATGAATTCTCCAGTCGGTATTCGCTCACTCGCACTCAGCCTTCCCAACATCATTCGCACCAAGGACTATTGGCTCGAAAAAACCCCCAACTTAATTACTCCTAACAAACCCAGACGCATCAGAACACCTAAAGCCACTCAACTCAGCCACAATGGACTCGATATCTGGTCGCAAGAAGTAGCCCCCTATTTACCCGATCCATTCCGAGGCAGTATCGAACGGCGAGTACTTGCCCCCAATGAGTCATCACTCACACTCGAATACCAGGCAGCAAAAGAAGCCCTCGACGCCGCACAACTTGCCCCCGAAGACGTTGATTTAGCGATCGTTGCCTCACTCTTCCCGGAACACATCGGCCCCGGTAGTGCCGCCTACCTCGCTCGCAAACTCAAACTGAACTGTCCTGCCTGGAATCTAGAATCAACCTGTTCGAGTGCGATCATTGCCCTTCAGAATGCCTGTGCGTTAGTGCGATCGCGAGAATACCGCAATGTGCTAGTCGTTGTCTCCCATATTGGCTCTAACTCTGTAGACGAGGAAGACACGCTTTCGTGGTCGATAGGCGATGGTGCAGGAGCATTCGTGGTCGATTCGCTCCAACCCAATCAGGGAATCTTGGCGACTAAAATTGTTCCTACTGTTGCTACCTGTGGTGCTTACTCCTACGAACTGGTGACGGACGCTGAAGGCAAGTCTCGAATCCGTACCCGGACAGGTGAGAATGCAAGTATGCTTGCCGAAACGGCTGTGGATTGTGTCCGTAGTTGCTGCGAAGGTGCTGCTGCTGCTGCTGGTGTGACTTTTGAACAAATCGACTTTTTTGCCTTCAATACTCCGACTGCTTGGTATGCCAGCGTTTGTACTAGGGCACTAGGAATCGATCCGGAGCGCACCATTAACCTCTACCCTCGATATGCCAACATCGGGCCGGTATTTCCCATTGCCAACTTGTACCACGCCGCACAAGCAGGCAAAATTCACGAAAACGACCTCGTTCTCGTTTACACCAATGGTGCAGCAGCTACGGCAGCAGCTATGGTAATGCGCTGGGGCGATGTGGCACTTGGTTCAGTCCCTGCTTCTCCAATTAGTGTTACTTGGGAACAAGAGAGAATTTATCTAGCGATAAAAACAGAAAAACTCTCTACTGGAGCAACAAGTTTCCTCACCAGAGAACAACTCCTTGCTACAAAACCAGAGGAACAGCAGCAGATGCTAGAGGGTTACCTTCTGGAATGTTTAGCTAGTTCGCTACAGCTTCCTATCAATGAGTTCAACTCTCAACAGTCTCTTGGTACGTTACTGGATTCTTTGATGGCGATCGTCCTCAGAAGTCGAATCGAAACCGATTTACAGGTGCGAGTACCGATGGAGAAATTTTTTGGTGAGAGTACCGTCACCCAACTGGCTGAACTTCTGCTCAATCAATTAGCCTTAGCGAACCTAATTTCATCAGAATCAGTTGTTGTTGGTGACGTTAATGAAAAGGAAGAAAGGGAAATATTGAGTTTCTAATTCAAATAGAACAGCTCAAATTTCTATATCAGAAATCCCATGAATAACTAGCTATAATCCTTCTTATGATGCCAATTTTCCTTTTACTTACGACACGTTTAGATCCCCCCCAGCCCCCCTTAACAAGGGGGGAGCAAGATTAGAGATGTTGCAAATGTTTGGGGAAACGCTACTACTTCTAACTCCTGACTCCTAACTCCTGACTTCTGACTCCTAACTCCTGACTCCTACTTCAAACATGGATTTGCATTCACTTTTAACCAATCTTTCTAACAAAGGCATAAAACTGTCTGTCAATGGAGATTCACTCTTAGTTGATGCGCCTAAGGGAGTGATGACACCCGAACTGCGTGACTCGCTTACCGAGCATAAGGCAGAGATTTTGTTGATGCTGCGCCAATACGACACAGGTGTGAGTTCTGCTGCTTTACCAACGATCGCGCCAGCGCCAGAACAGCGCTATGAACCGTTTCCTCTGACTGATATGCAGCACGCCTTCTGGGTGGGTCGTAGTGGGGTGATAGAACTGGGCGGTGTGTCCAATCACGGTTACTACGAGATTGAGGGGAATGATTTAAACCTGGAACGATTGGACTGGGCGTTGCAACAATTAGTTAAACGTCACGATATGCTGCGGGCTGTGGTGTTGCCGGACGGTCAGCAGCAGATTCTGGAACAGGTGCCTCCTTACCCGTTCGAGGTTTTAGATCTGAGAGGACAGGATGAGGCATTTGTCAAGGCTCAGTTAGAGGCTATTCGGGAGGAAATGTCTCATCAAGTATTACCCTCTGATCGATGGCCTTTGTTTGATTTTCGAGCAACCTGTTTGGATGGGGGGCGCGTTCGGCTGCATATCAGTTACGACTTGCTGGTATTTGATGCCTGGAGTCTGTTCCGTTTGTTTGAAGAGTGGTTTCAACTGTATCAAAATCCTGAAGTTGCACTGCCACCGTTAGAACTTTCATTCCGAGATTATGCTTTGGCAGAGCAAGATTTGCGAGAAACGGAACTGTACAAGCGATCGCAAAATTATTGGTTAAGCCGCATCGACACCCTTCCCCCAGCCCCAGATTTACCCTTAGCTAAGAGTCCCCAGCAACTCAAACAGCATCGAGTCAAACGTTATGAGGGAGGTATTGATCGCACTCATTGGCAACAGTTGAAGCAGCGTGCCGCTAAAGCGGGTTTAACTCCCTCTGGAGTTCTACTTGCTGCTTTTGCTGAAATCATGACGCTTTGGAGCAAGAATCCCCAATTTACCCTCAATCTTGCACTGTTTAACCGCCTGCCTCTACATCCCCAAGTCAACGACCTTTTGGGAGACTTTACCTCTGTTACCCTCCTGGCAGTGGATAACTCGGAAGCTGAGTCATTTGGCAAACGTGCTGTTCGCCTCCAGAAACAACTGTGGCAGGATTTAGAACACCGCTACTTCAGTGGAGTGCGCGTAACGCGGGAACTGTCTCGTAGGAAAGGGGCATCCCCCAGCGCCATGCCTGTGATTTTCACCAGTACTTTGGGCTTTGGTTCGTTGGGACAGGAAACCCGCACTTTCAGTCATTTCGGAAAATTAGTCTACGGCATCAGCCAAGCATCCCAGGCATGGATGGACATTCAAGTCTGGGAGGAAAAAGGCACACTGACGTTTAACTGGGATGTCGTTGAAGAACTCTTCCCTGAAGGTTTGATTGAGGATATGTTTGAGGCATATTGCCGTTTCCTCCAGCAGCTAGCTACCTCCGATTCAGCCTGGGTTGAGACAACTCGACAACTCATTCCTCCTGCCCAATTGGCACAACGGAATGCCATCAATGCCACTGAAGCATCGATTTCCGACGAACTGCTACACACTTTATTTGCCGCGCAAGTACAGGCTAGAGGAAATGAGCTTGCGATTATCTCGTCTGAGCGTAATTTAACTTACCAGGAATTATGCGATCGCTCCAATCAGCTTGGTCATCGGTTGCGGAAGTTGGGAGCAACTCCTAACCAATTGGTAGCTATTGTCATGGAAAAGGGATGGGAGCAAATTGTCGCTGTTATGGGTATTTTGGCGGCTGGTGCTGCCTACGTTCCCATCGATCCAAACCTACCTCAAGAGCGCTTTTCATACCTGCTAGAAAATAGCCAAGCTGACATTGTTCTGACCCAATCTTGTCTAGATAAGAAACTTTCTTGGCCTGAGAGGGTTGTGCGGCTGTGCATAGACATTGAAGACTTTGCGAATGAGAGTAAAGAGCCATTACAACCAGTTCAAACACCAGATGATTTAGCCTACGTTATCTACACCTCTGGCTCCACAGGGTTGCCCAAAGGGGTGATGGTTACTCATCGCAACGTTGTTAATGTCGTCGTTCACACGAATCAGCGTTTTAATGTTAGTTCTAAAGACCGAATCTTAGCCCTTACCGCTCTCAATCACGACCTATCGGTTTATGACATTTTTGGTCTTCTAAGTGCTGGCGGAACGATTGTTATTCCCGATGCGTGTGCCGTTAAAGACCCCAGCCATTGGGCTGAATTAATGCTACGAGAACGGGTAACGCTGTGGAATTCAGTACCCACCATGATGGAGATGTTAGTGGACTATGCAGAGAGTCATTCAGTAGCGCTACCTTCGAGCTTTCGTTTGGCAATTATGGGTGGAGATTGGCTCCCAGTTTCTCTACCCAATCGACTCAAAGCTTTAGTTCCAGAAGTCCAAATCCTCAGTATTGGCGGCCCTACGGAAACGACCATCTGGAATATTGGTTATCTGATAGAAAAAGTTGACCCAAATTGGAAGAGTATCCCTTACGGTCAACCGATGGCTAATGCAAAATACTACATTTTGAACGAAGCTTTAGAGGATTGTCCTGTTTGGGTTCCTGGAGAAATGTACTGCGCGGGAGTGCAGTTAGCAAAAGGTTATTGGCGCGATGAAGAAAAAACTAATGCTAATTTTATCACTCATCCGCGCACGGGTGATCGCATTTACCGTACAGGAGATTTAGGGCGGTATCTGCCGGATGGCAATATTGAGTTTTTGGGACGAGTAGACTTCCAAATTAAGATTCGGGGATATCGCATTGAGGCTGGAGAAATTGAGGCGGCTTTGACTGAGCATCCCGCTGTGCGATCGGCAGTAATTACCGCAGTCGGTGAAGAACACAAGAAAGAGCGATTGATAGCATACATCGTTCCTGAGGAAAAATCGCCACCATCCATTGAAGAACTTAGCGAGTTTCTTAAACAAAAGCTGCCAGATTATATGGTGCCATCCGCCTTTGTCTTCTTGGATGCTTTACCGCTTTCAGCAAATGGCAAAGTAGACCGTCGTGCGCTTCCTACCCAAGAAAGCCTTCTCCAGAAAGTAGAAGTTGCTTATGTAGCGCCCCAGACGGATATTGAGCAAATTATTGCTAGTGTTTGGCAAGAATTGCTGGGAGTAGAAAAAGTGGGAGTTAATGATAATTTCTTTGACCTCGGTGGTAATTCATTACTCCTGACCAAAACTTACAGCGAATTCAAAAAGAGGCTACCCAATGAAGTAAAATATTTCTCATTAATCGACTTATTTAATTACTCAACAATCAAGTCTTTAAGCCAGCACTTAGCTCAAAATGGACAAATCACTGCCTTCCCCCCCCAGGTTGCCGAATTAGAGCAGAAATTAAACCAAGGAAAAGAGCGTTTAAAACAACGTTTTAATAAATCAAGATTGGCTAGTCGTTAAGACCAGTTAATTTGAAAGCTTAAAAAAAAGATTATCCAATCCGAGAGAGCTATCATGACTATTGAACAAAACGGATTAGAAATCGCCGTTATAGGAATTTCCGGGCGTTTCCCCGGTAGTGGTGCAGTTGATGAGTTTTGGGAAAATTTGAAAAATGGAGTGGAGTTAATTTCAGTTTTTCCAGATTCTCACACAAAAGAATTAGAAGTAAAATCTAACGGTTCAAAACAGCCTATCAAAGCAGGTGCTGTACTGGATGATGTAGAAAAATTTGATGCCTCATTCTTTGGCTTCAATCCTAGAGAAGCGGAAGTGATGGACCCGCAACACCGCCTCTTTTTAGAGTGTGCCTGGGAAGCTCTAGAAAATGCTGGCTACGACTCCGAACGGGAAGAAAGACCAATAGGAGTTTATGCTGGGGTGGGTATGAGTACTTACTTACTCTATAACCTTTTTCCAAATCAGCAACTCATGGAGTCGGCAGGATTTCTGCAAACCTTGATTGGTGTTGATAAGGATTATGTCCCCACCCGTGTCTCCTACAAATTAAATCTCAAAGGACCGAGTGTCAGTGTAGGAACAGCTTGTTCGAGTTCATTAGTTGCCGTTCATTTAGCTTGTCAAAGTTTGCTAAGCGGTGAATGCGATATGGCTTTGGCGGCTGGAGTTTCTGTCAAAGTCCCCCAAAACGAACTAACACTGTCTCCAGAAGGAATTATTTCTCCCGACGGACATTGTAAAGCGTTTGATGCTAAGGCAAACGGCACCATTGGTGGGAATGGAATTGGTGTTGTTGTTTTAAAGCGGCTGGAAGATGCTCTAGCGGATGGGGATTATATTTATGCGGTTATTAAAGGCTCAGCTATTAATAATGATGGTGCTTTAAAAGTTGGCTATACAGCCCCCAGTGAGGAGGGTCAAGTCAGAGTTATTCGGTCCGCTCAAGTGATGGCTGAAGTGGAGCCAGAAACCATTACTTATATGGAAACCCACGGAACAGGAACTCCATTGGGTGACCCGATTGAAATTGCGGCAATGACACGGGCGTTTCGCGCCAGTACTGATAAAAAAGGCTACTGTGCAATTGGTTCGGTGAAAACCAATGTTGGGCATTTAGATGCTGCTGCTGGAATTGCAGGTTTAATCAAAACCATTCTGGCACTCCATCATAAATTATTGCCCCCCAGCCTCCATTTCCAGACGCCCAATCCTCAGATTGATTTCGAGAATAGTCCGTTTTACGTCAATACCAAGCTTTCTGAGTGGAAAGCCAACGGCACTCCCCGCCGTGCTGGAGTGAGTTCCTTCGGCTTTGGCGGGACAAATGCTCACGTAATATTAGAAGAAGCTCCTGCCGTATCCAAGCAGGGGAGCAGGGGAGCAGGGGAGCAGGGGAGAAAATCTCATCTGTTGGTGATTTCTGCTAAAACCAGTTCGGCCTTAGAAAAAGCAACCACTAATCTGGCGAATCACTTAAAGCAGCACCCAGATTTCAACTTAGCTGATGTTGCTTACACGCTTCAAGTCGGTCGCAGGGCGTTTGAGCATCGCCGGATGGTTGTAGTACAAGATGTTGATGATGCAGTAAAAGCCCTAGGATCAGGGAATCCGCAACCAGTTTTCACTCAATTTCAGGAATCGTGCGATCGCTCCGTTGTGTTCATGTTTACTGGACAAGGAGCGCAGTATGTCAATATGGCGCGGGAACTCTACGAGAGTGAACCTACGTTCCGGGAAGAATGCGATCGCTGTTTTGTATTACTCCAACCTCATCTCAACATTGATTTACGCTCCTGTCTGTATCCAACACCAGAAAACGTAGAACAGGCAGCAGAGCAACTCAAGCAGACTGCTATTACCCAACCTGCACTTTTTGCGATCGAGTACGCCCTAGCTAAATTGTGGATGTCCTGGGGAGTGCAACCCCAAGCCATGATCGGGCACAGCATTGGGGAATACGTAGCCGCTTGTCTTGCTGGTGTTTTCTCTTTAGAAGATGCTTTGGCACTAGTCGCCACTCGCGGACGGTTGATGCAGCAAATGCCTGCCGGAGCAATGCTTTCAGTGAATTTATCCGCTGACGATGTGCAACCCTTCTTGGGTGAAAAACTCTCTGTCGCGGCAAGTAACGCACCCTCTTTGAGCGTGGTTTCGGGTTCAGTGGAAGCGGTGGAGCAACTGGAACAGCAACTGGAAGCACAGGGAATAGGCTACCGCCGCCTGCATACCTCCCATGCCTTTCATTCCCAGATGATGAACCCGATTGTCGGGACTTTCACTGAGCATCTTAAAACCGTCAAGCTAAATCCTCCCCAAATTCCCTTTATTTCTAACGTTACTGGCACTTGGATTACTGCAACAGAGGCAACAGACTCCAATTACTGGGCGCGGCACCTGCGCCAAGGTGTGCGTTTTGCAGAAGGCATTGCTGAGTTATTGAAGGATTCGCGAGTACTTTTCCTAGAAGTTGGGCCAGGACGGACATTGAGTACCTTAACCAAGCAGCAGGCATCTGGACGAGTTGTGCTGTCTTCACTGTCTCATCCCAAGGATGAACAGTCCGATGTGGCATTTTTGCTCAATACGCTAGGCAAACTCTGGTTAGCAGGAGTTCAAATAGATTGGTCGGGATTTTACACTCATGAAAAACGCGATCTGCTGAAAGCAGCAGCGCTGACGCTCGTTCCTCGCTATAGCTTCGCTTCACGCTATCGCATCCCGTTACCCACTTACCCCTTTGAACGCCAACGTTATTGGATCGAGCCACCAGAGCAATTATCTAATAACCCCCAGGTAACGTTAGACAAAAAAACCGATATTGCAGATTGGTTCTACGTTCCCTCATGGAAGCGCTCTGTTTTGCCATTGGCAAAATTAACGGGTGAGCAGCGTTGCTGGTTGGTATTTGTTGATAGCTGTGGTCTAGGTTCTGCAATAGTGCAACGACTAAAACAACAGGGTCATACTGTTATCCAAGTAAAAATTGGCGAAGAATTTAGCCAAGTTAGCGATAACGTCTACACCATCAATCCGGGAGTTCGCCAACACTATGACGCATTGATTAAGGAGATTCTGTCATTAGCTCAAATTTCTATCATTGCTCACCTATGGACTGTTGCACCCCATCTATCCTTTGAAGCGTCTCAAGATGTTGGTTTCTACAGTTTGTTCTATTTAGCTCAGGCAATTGGTAACCACAATGTCAGTGACTCTTTACACATTGGAGTTGTATCGAGCCACATCCAAGATGTGACGGGAGCCGAGGACATTTGCCCACAAAAAGCAACTGTATTGGGCACTTGCCAAGTCATCCCTCAAGAATATCCAAACCTAACCTGCTGTAGCATTGATGTCGTCATTCCCCATTCGGGAATTTTTACAGAAGACTCATTAATCGACCCACTGATTTCAGAAATCGCTGCTGAATCTTCTGATTCAGTTATTGCCTATCGAGGAAATTATCGATGGGTACCCACCTATGAGGCAGTTCGCTTAGAAAAAACCGACCATAAAACACCTTTACGGCAAGGGGGAGTTTACCTAATTACGGGTGGAATGGGTGATATTGGTTTGGCAGTTGCCGAATATCTAGCCCAAACCGTAAAGGCAAAACTGGTTTTAATTAGCCGTTCAACACTACCGCCAAAAGATGAATGGGAGCAATGGCTAATTACCCATGATGACCAAGATGCCACTACTGGAAAAATTCAGAAAGTGCAGGAATTGGAAAAGCTTGGTGCAGAAGTTTTACTATTCGGCGCAGATGTTACGGATGAAGTTCAAATGCAGACTGTAGCTGAGCAAGTGCGTCAAGTTTTTGGTCAGCTTCACGGTATCTTCCATGCAGCCGGAATAGTGGGTAGTGGGATTATTCAACTTAAAACGCCAGAAATTGCAGCAAGTGTAATGGCACCGAAAGTGAAAGGAACTCTGGTACTAGAGCAGACATTTAAGGATACAAAGCTAGATTTATTTGTGCTTTTTTCCTCTATCAGCTCTTTCATCGGTGGTATGGGACAGGTTGATTATTGTGCGGCTAATGTTTTTCTGGATGTATTTGCTCGTTACAAAGCCTCTAAAACTAACTCTTTCACTACTTCAATTAACTGGGATGCGTGGCAAGAAATTGGGATGGGAGCTAAGACGATTAACATTCCCGATGGACTCAAACAGCAGCATCTAGAATCTCTTAGAACAGGTATTGCCACCAACGAGGGTATGGATGGGTTAAGCCGTATTCTGCAAAGTGGACTCAATCAGGTTATTGTCTCGACGAAAGATTGGCAAGCTGTACTTGCTCAAAAACGCGATCGCATTGCGGCAAGTGAATGGTTGGACTCTCAAAAGACGCCAAGTACTCGATCAACTCATATGCGATCGCTCCAGGCTACTACTTATGTAGCACCGACAAATGAAATAGAGCAACAGATTGCTGAACTTTGGCAAGAACAACTCGGTATTGAACTAGTGGGTGTTAACGATAACTTCTTCGAGTTGGGTGGACATTCCCTATTAGCTGTCAGGATTGTTTCGCGGTTACGTGAAATCTATCAAGTTGATTTACCACTGCGTACTCTTCTATCTGAAGCACCCACTGTAGCCGGGATAGCTGCTGCCATTTCCGAACAGTTACCTCAACAAGAAGAACTGGATGAGATGGCTCAGATATTAACTGAGATAGAGAATTTGTCGCTTGATGAAGTACAAGAACAACTAGTGCAGCGTGGCAGAAATAACTATCCAGTTGAAAAAGGTTAAAAAGCTTACTGTAGGGAAATGAACTTAATTTAAGAAAAATGCGGCTTTTATGGTCACCATTATATTGAGGAAATCAGTCAATGGACTTCAGTCTTTTTTATTTTTCTGGTGATGGCTCAACAACTAGAAAAGATAAATATCGCCTGTTGATCGAAGGCGCAAAGTTTGCAGATCGCAATGGCTTTTCTGCGGTTTGGATTCCCGAACGTCATTTTCATGCATTTGGTGGTCTATATCCCAATCCATCGGTTGCAGGCGCTGCGATCGCAATGGTTACCGAACGAATTCAAATCCGCTCTGGTAGCGTGGTCATGCCACTTCAAAACCCACTTCGGGTAGCGGAAGAATGGTCTATGGTTGATAATCTCTCAAATGGCAGAGTTAGTCTATCGTTTGCTCCGGGTTGGCATCCTGATGATTTTGTTCTCTATCCGGAGAACTATGCCAACAAAAAAGAAATTATGTGGCGTGATATCCAAACCTTACAAAAGCTTTGGGAAGGTAAAACCGTTGAACTTAAAGGGGGAGAGGATAATCTTGTAAAAATTCAAACATTTCCCCAACCCTTACAAAGTAAGCTTTCTATTTGGATTACTTCTTTATCTGACGAAACCTTTATTGAAGCAGGTAGGATAGGCGCTAATATACTAACTTCTCCGCTTTACCAAAGCTTAGAAGAGATACTCAGAAAAATATTGCTTTATCGTGAATCTTTAGCACAACATGGTCACGACCCTCAAAAGGGGAAGGTAGCTCTAATGATACATACTTTCATTGGAGAAGAGATTAAGGAAGTAAAGCAAAAGGTTAAAGAGCCTTTTAAAAATTATCTTAAAACTCATTTCGATTTAGTTGTAAAATCGGCAAGTCAACTAAGATTTTCAGTAAATACAGAAACACTGTCAGCCCAGGATTTAGAAGACCTGATCACCTTTAGTTTTGAAACCTACTTCAATGGCAAAGTTCTGATGGGAACGCCAGAAATTTGCAAAACAATGATTGATAGCTTGAAAGAAGCTGGGGTCGATGAAATTGCCGCTCTGATAGATTTTGGTGTTGAGTTTGATTGGGTGATGGAAAGCTTACATCATCTCAAGGAAATCAAAGATTACTACGCTTCATCTAACGCAGCGAAACTATTGGTCAATTGAGCAATTAACCACTTGTGGATGGGATATAGGGATAGTTAAGTAATGAATGACTTCTCCAAACGAATTGCTGCTCTTTCTCCAGAACAGCGAGCTTTATTAGAGTTGCGAATCAAGCAGAAGAATGTATTGCAGCCCCAAACATCTGTCATTCCCAAAAGGACTGCTTCTGAGGTATTGCCTTTATCTTCAGCTCAGGAAAGGTTGTGGATTCTTCACCAGCTAGACCCCGAACTCCCCATCTACAACGAATCTATTTTGTTTCGCCTTGTTGGTCAGCTCGATATCGTTGTTTTAGAGCAAAGCCTTAACGACATTATCAAGCGACATGAAATTCTGCGGACTAGCATTGCGATCGCAGACGGTCAACCCATCCAAGTTATTGCCCCCACCAAAACCATAACGTTGCCCATCGTAGACCTTCAGGAGTTACCAGAAACTGAGCGGGAAGCAAAAGCCAAACAACTAGCGAATCAAAGTTGTAGTGAGCCTTTCAATCTCGCTGAAGCACCACTACTGCGAACTCTCCTACTCCGCCTGAAAGAGAACGAGCATATCATGCTCTTGACCATGCACCACATTATCTCCGATGGCTGGTCGTGGAGAGTCTTATTCCGAGAGTTATCTACACTCTACCAATCCTACTGTGCTGGGAATCCATTAACCCTGAGCGAACTGCCAATTCAGTACGCTGACTTCGCACTTTGGCAGCAACAGGAGTTGCAACAGCCAGAACTAAAAACCCAACTATCGTATTGGAAGCAACAACTCAACGGCGCTTCCCAAATGCTGGAGTTACCTACAGATTATCCACGTCCCGCCGTTCAGACGTACCGAGGGAGGCGTGAGGCTCTAGTATTACCCCAATCTTTAAGTTCAAAGTTGAAGTCTTTGAGCCAACGGGAAGGGGTTACCTTGTTCGTGCTATTGCTGGCAGCGTTCAACACATTACTCCACCGCTATTCCAGCACTGAAGATATTTTGGTCGGCACTCCTGTTGCCAACCGAACTCGCCTTGAAACCGAAAGCTTAATCGGATGCTTTATCAATACATTAGTTTTGCGAACAGATCTCTCCGGTAATCCGAGATTTCGAGAACTGCTGGCTAGGGTGCGTAAGGTAAGCTTAGAAGCTCAGGCACATCAGGAATTACCGTTTGAACAACTAGTACAGGAGTTGCAACCCGATCGCGTTCTGAGTCGCACTCCCCTATTCCATGTCATGTTCGTTTTTCAGGAGTCTATCCTACAAACTCTTGAACTGCCAAATCTGACACTGAAACCCATGCTGGCGGAGAGTGGAGTTGCCAAGTTTGACTTGACGCTGTTTGTGGAGGATACCGAGCAAGGACTAACTGGAGCGATCGAGTACAACACCGACCTGTTCCGAGCAGATACGATTACTCGAATGCTGGAGCATTTCCGGACATTGCTCACCAGCATTGCTGCCAATCCAGATAAACGTCTGTCAGAGTTGCAGGTGTTGACGGATGCGGAGCAACATCAGCTACTCGTGGAATGGAACGATACCAAAACTGACTATTCACAGGATAAATGCATTCATCAGTTGTTTGAGGAACAGGTAGAACGGACACCTGACACTGTTGCAGTGGTGTTTGAAGACCAGCAATTGACCTACCGAGAACTGAATCAGCGAGCTAATCAATTAGCACACCACCTCAACCAGCTAGGAGTAGCACCGGATGTTTTGGTGGGGATTTGCGTGGAGCGCTCCTTGGATATGGTAGTGGGACTGTTGGGCATTCTCAAAGCCGGTGGAGCCTATGTGCCGTTAGACCCAGCCTATCCGAAAGAGCGTTTAGCCTTTATGTTGGAGGATGCTCAGGTGCCAGTGTTGCTGACGCAGCAGCGTCTGGTGGAGATGTTGCCTCCATATCAAGCCAAAGTCATCTGTCTGGACAAAGACTGGGACGCTATCGCTGTGCATCACCAGTCAAACCCATCTAGCGAGGTAACAACCGATAATCTAGTCTATGTAATTTACACCTCCGGCTCTACAGGCACACCCAAGGGTGCAATGAACACTCATCAGGGACTGTGTAACCGCTTGCTCTGGATGCAGGATGCCTATCAATTAACAGCAACAGACCGCGTACTGCAAAAGACCCCCTTCAGCTTCGATGTCTCAGTCTGGGAGTTTTTCTGGCCATTGCTTTGTGGAGCGCGTTTGGTTGTTGCCCAACCAGGAGGTCATCAGGACAGTGCTTATCTAGTCAAACTGATTGCCAGCCAGCAAATTACCACAATCCATTTCGTCCCCTCCATGCTCCAGATTTTCCTGGAAGAGCCAGGACTGGGAGTATGTAACTGTCTCAAGCGTGTGATTTGCAGTGGTGAGGCGCTGCCTTTTTCACTCCAAGAACGCTTCTTTGCTTGTCTAGATGCAGAACTGCACAATCTTTACGGTCCGACGGAAGCTGCTATTGATGTCACCTTCTGGGCTTGCCGACGCCAGAGCGATTTCCCCATTGTCCCTATCGGTCGTCCGATTGCTAATACCCAGATTTATCTTTTGGATCAGCACCTACAACCCGTTCCTATTGGTGTACCGGGGGAACTGCACATAGGTGGCAATGGACTGGCACGGGGCTACCTCAACCGTCCCGAACTGACGGATGAGAAGTTCGTTTCCAATCCCTACAATCCTGGAACCCGCCTCTACAAAACTGGCGACCTCGCCCGTTATCTTCGCGATGGCACAATTGAATACCTCGGTCGCATTGACCATCAGGTGAAGATTCGGGGTTTCCGTATCGAGTTGGGAGAGATTGAGGCATGTTTGAGCCAACATCCAGAAGTGTACTCAGCGGCGATCGCAGTGCGAGAAGATGTGCTGGGTAGCCCACGCTTGGTTGCCTATATCGTGCCTCGCCCTGAAGATACTGCTTCTGTCGGTGAATTGCGGAGCTTTCTAAAAACGAAGCTGCCCGAGTACATGATACCCTCAGCCTTCGTGATGTTAGAAGCTCTGCCCCTGACTCCTAACGGCAAAGTAGACCGTCGGGCTTTGCCTGCACCGGATACAGCTAGACCGGAGCTAGAAAAACCGTTTGTTGCACCCCGTAGTGAGCTTGAAGAACGATTAGCCGCCATTTGGTCAGAGGTCCTGGGATTGGAGCAAATAGGCGTTCGCGACAACTTCTTCGAGTTGGGCGGACACTCGCTGCTTGCCACTCAGGTTGTTTCCCGTGTGCGCGAAGTCTTTGGGATGGAGTTGCCACTACGGCGTTTGTTTGAATCACCAACCATAGCCGAACTTGCCGAATCCATTGAGCAGGCGATCGCGCTTTGTGCGGTGCCGAATGCGATCGCAACAGAAGTTTCTCCCATTGAGCCTGTTTCTCGCAATGGCAATCTTCCCCTATCCTTTGCTCAAACGAGACTGTGGTTTTTAGACCAACTAGAGGGAAAAACTGCCACCTATAATATGGGGGCTGCCTTGCGCCTGATTAGCTCTCTTCAAGTAGAAGCTTTAGAGCAAGCCTTAACGGCAATTGTGCAGCGTCATGAAGTTCTACGCACTAGCTTTTGTGTCATTGACGGGCAACCCGTTCAGGTTATCAACCCAACTTTAACGATAACGCTGCCAATCGTGGACTTGCGCTGTAGTTCCCAGCTAGAGCGAGAAACCGAAGTTTTGCGGTTAGTTTGCGAGCAAGCCAAGCAACCCTTCGACCTGACTCAAAATCCATTGCTGCGAGCTCAGCTGCTGCGCCTACGGGATACAGAGTACGTATTGGTGTTGACCATGCATCATATTGTCTCCGATGCTTGGTCGATTGACGTGCTGACTCGCGAGTTGGCACTTTTGTATGAAGCGTTCCGTATCGGGCAACCTTCCCCGTTGCCAGAACTGGGTATTCAGTACGCTGACTTCGCCCACTGGCAGCGCCAGTGGCTGCAAGGAGAAGTTTTAGATGCCAATTTAACCTACTGGAGGCAACAGCTAGCAGGTGCTCCTCCGGTATTGGAACTCCCTACAGACAGGTCGCGACCCGCCGTTCAGACGTTCCGAGGCTCGACCCAATTCTTTGAACTATCACCCAGCCTCACGGACAAATTAAAGCGACTTAGCCAACAGCAAGGGGTGACCTTGTTCATGACTCTGTTGGCAGCGTTCCAGACCCTACTTTATCGCTATACCAACCAGGAAGACATCTGTGTTGGCTCACCGATCGCAAACCGCAACCGCCGTGAAATAGAACCATTAATAGGGTTTTTTGTCAATACCCTCGTCCTGCGTACAGACTTGTCAGGCAATCCCAGTTTCCAACAATTGCTGGGTCGGATTCGGCAAGTCGCCCTAGACGCCTATGCCCACCAAGACTTACCCTTCGAGACACTGGTGGAACAACTACAGCCAGAGCGATCGCTTAGCCACACACCGCTATTCCAAGTGATGTTTAGCTTGCAAAACGCTGCCGCTGAGCCTCTGGCGCTACCAGGCTTGAAGCTCGACCTGTTAGAGATAGACATCGGTATTGCTCAGTTCGATCTGAGCCTATCGATGGAGGAGACAGAACGGGGACTTAAAGGCAGGTTAGAGTACAGCACCGATCTGTTCGATGCCGCTACGATCGCTCGGACAATCGGGCATTTCCAAACCTTACTCGAAGGCATCGTTATCGCTCCCGAACGAGCGATTTCGGAGTTACCCTTGCTCAGGGAATCCGAACGGCATCAGTTACTAGTGGAATGGAACGATATTGGGGCTGAGTATCCCCAGGATAAGTGCATCCATCAGTTGTTTGAGGAGCAGTCTTTGAGGACGCCGGATGCGGTGGCAGTCGTCTTTGAAAACCAGCAATTGACCTACCGAGAACTAAACAGCCGTGCCAATCAACTTGCACGCTACCTGCAAAAGTTGGGTGTGGGGCCGGAGGTATCGGTCGGCATCTGTGTAGAGCGCTCCCTAGAAATGGTAGTGGGACTGTTGGGTGTCCTCAAAGCTGGTGGAGCTTATGTGCCACTAGACCCAGCCTATCCCCAAGAACGCGTCGCTTTCATGCTGAAAGATGCCCAAGTGTCCATCCTGCTAACTCAGCACAAAAGTTTGCAGTTTGCAACCCCATTGGCAATTTACCTGGAAAAAGACTGGGAGGTAATTTCACAGGAAAGCGAGGAGAACCTCATCACCGATGTCACAGCCGCAAACCTCGCCTATGTCATCTACACCTCAGGTTCCACAGGCAAACCTAAAGGGGTGATGATTCAGCATAACAGTCTTGTCAATGCCTATTGCGCCTGGGAACAAGCCTATCAACTACGCACCGCAGCCACCTGCCACCTGCAAATGGCTAGCTTCTCTTTCGATGTCTTTTCGGGAGACTTAGTTCGCGCTCTATGTTCGGGTGGCAAGTTGGTTCTGTGCCCTCGCGACTTGCTGCTAGACCCCGAAAACCTTTACCAGCTGATGCTCCAGGCAAAGGTTGACTGCGCGGAATTCGTTCCCGCTGTTTTGAGAAACCTGATTCAGTACCTGGAAGAAAGCGAACAGCGGCTTGACTTTATGCAATTACTCATCTGCGCCTCCGATCGCTGGTATATGGGTGAGTACATGAAATTTCAAGGTTTTTGCAGTCCGCAGACACGACTGATTAACTCCTATGGCTTAACCGAAGCCACCATTGACAGTTCGTACTTTGAACCTGCAACACTGGACTTATCCGTTGAACGATTGGTACCGATTGGGCAACCCTTTGCCAACACCCAACTCTACATCCTAGATGCCAATTTGCAACCCTTGCCCATTGGGGTGCCAGGGGAACTTTTTATCGGTGGTGCCGGTTTAGCCAGAGGTTACCTCAACCAACCTGAACTCACTTCCCGTAGATTTATCCCAAACCCCTTTAAGCCAGGAACACAGTTATACAAAACTGGGGACATAGCACGCTACTTACCAGATGGGAACGTTGAGTTTCTAGGCAGAGCTGATAATCAGGTAAAAATTCGTGGCTTTCGGATTGAGTTAGGAGAGATTGAGGTTCAGCTGAGCCAACACCCACAGGTTGGCGAAATAGTACTTTTGGTAAGAGAGGATGAGCCAGGTAACAAGTATTTAGTTGCTTACATTGTTCCTCGCGAAGCGGTTCTTCCTACAGTTAGCGAACTGCGAAGCTTTCTGAAACAGAAATTACCTGACTACATGGTGCCCTCCGCCTTTGTAATGTTAGATAGCTTGCCACTGACCCCTAATGGTAAGATAGACCGTCGCGCTCTTCCCGCACCCGATCGCGCCCGACTTGGATCAGAAAAAACGTTGGCGTCGCCTCGGACTCCTATTGAAGAAGTCCTAGCCGGAATTTGGGCGCAGGTTCTTGAGGTTGAGTCAGTGGGTATCCACGACAACTTCTTTGAGCTAGGTGGACATTCACTACTAGCCACCCAAGTGATTTACCGTGTGCGCTCAGGCCTTCAGGTGGAGCTACCGTTGCGCTGTTTGTTTGAGTCACCGACAGTAGCTGGGCTAGCCCAGAGTATTGAAGCGATCGCAAAAGCAGGGCAAAAATTGCTGGCTCAGCCCATTCTACCCGTTCCGCGAGATGGAAAGCTACCCCTTTCCTTTGCCCAAGAACGGCTGTGGTTAGTGGATCGGTTAGAGTCCAATACTACAGCCTACAATATGCCTGCTGCCCTGCGTCTGGTTGGTTCGCTCAACATAGCGGCACTAGAGCAGAGTTTCAACGAAATTGTGCGGCGTCATGAAGTCTTGCGTACCACCTTTACAGAGGTAAATGGGCAACCTGTTCAAGAGATCGCCCCAAGCTTGACCCTAAAACTACCTGTAGTAGACTTGCAAGCGTTACCGGAAACAGAACGGGAAGCTGAAGTTCTGCGACTGGCGGCTCAAGAAACGCAGTTGCCCTTCGATTTGGCGCAGGGGCCGATGCTGCGAGTAACGCTTGTAAAATTAGGTTTATCGGAGCATGTACTCCTGTTGACGATGCATCACATTGTCTTCGATGCTTGGTCTCAAGGGGTATTCATCCGAGAACTCGCCGCACTCTACGAAGCCTTCGATGGCGGACAACCTTCTCCATTACCAGAGCTTTCCATTCAGTACGCCGACTTTGCCCATTGGCAGCGTCAGTGGCTACAAGGGGACGTATCAGAAACCCTCCTTTCCTACTGGCAACAACAGCTAGCAGGCGCTCCAACTACATTGGATTTAAAGAAGATAGCAGGCGAACCTCCTGTTACTCCTTTACAACAGGAGGTCACCAGCCAATCCTTCGTACTGCCCGCTAACCTATCCGAAACACTCAAGACACTAAGCCGCCAGGAAGGAGTCACGCTATTTATGACCCTGCTGGCAGCGTTTCAGACACTGCTCTATCGCTACACCCAACGAGATGACATCGTCGTTGGCACTGATATCGCCAATCGCAATCAAGCCGAACTTGAACCATTAATTGGGTTCTTTATCAACCTCCTAGTCTTGCGAACTGATTTGTCTGGCAACCCCAGCTTTCGAGCGTTGTTAGGACGGGTGCGTGAGGTAGCCTTAGGAGCCTATGCCCACCAAGACTTGCCTTTTGCCAAGTTAGTAGAGGTTTTGCGACCTGATCGGCGATTGAGTACAACACCCTTATTCCAGGTATTGTTCGTTCTTCAGAATACCCCAATGCCAGCCTTGAAGTTGTCAGACCTAACCATCAACGTTCTAGACATCGACACTGGCAAAGCAAAGTTCGATTTAGCTCTATTTATGGAAGAAACCGAGCAAGGACTCGTTGGTTATTGGAAGTACAACACTGACCTCTTTCATCCTGTTGCGATCGCTCGCCTTTCCCATCACTTTGAAACGCTCCTGAACAGCATTGTCAAAAACCCCGATACTCGAATTGATACCTTAGAAATGCTAAGTGAAGCTGAAAAACAAAAACAACTTGCCGAACAAGCCCAGCGCGAAAAAGCAAAATTAACCAAATTCAAAACCATCAAACCGAAGGCAGTCAGTTTACCCCAAAAGCAACTAATCAAAACCAGTTTTCTTCAACCCGAACAATCCCTACCCTTAGTCATCGAACCGGATAGCGATGAACTCGACCTAGCCGACTGGGCAAGTAGTCACCGAGAATTTATTGAAACTAACTTGCTCAAACACGGAGCCATCCTATTCCGGGGATTTAATCTCACTTCTGCTGCCGATTTTGAAAATGTGGCTAATGCCATTCACCCGAATTTGTTCGGAGAGTATGGCGACTTACCCCGCGAAGGAGTTAGCGGCAAAGTTTACGGTTCCACCCCTTATCCACCCGATAAAGCCATCCTCTTCCACAATGAAAGTTCTCACTTGCACCGTTGGCCCCTAAAAATCTGGTTCTTCTGCGTCCAATCCGCTCAACAAGGTGGAGAAACTCCGATTCTGAACTGTCGAAAAATTTATCAAATCCTCAATCCAAAGTTGCGAGAAAAATTCGAGGAAAAGCAATTGATGTACGTTCGCAACTACACTGAAGGATTAGATGTAAGCTGGCAGGATTTCTTCCATACGACTAACAAAGCAGAAGTTGAAAACTATTGTCGTCAAGCAGGAATGGAGTTTGAGTGGATAGAGAATAATGGGCTGAAAACTCGCAAAATTCGCCCCGCCGTAGCCAAGCATCCCAAAACTGGAGAGTTAGTATTTTTCAATCAACTTCAGTTGCATCATGTATCCTGCTTAGACTCAGGTGTTCGCCAATCGCTGCTGTCTTTATTTGGGGAAGATAATCTACCGCGTAATGTTTATTACGGTGATGGAACTCCGATTGAAGATTCAGTAATGGAAGAAATTGGAGCAATCTATCAAGAAAATAAAATTAGTTTTCCCTGGCATAAAGGAAACATCTTGATGCTAGACAACATGCTCACTTCCCACAGTCGCAACCCTTATGTCGGTTCCCGCAAAATCGTTGTCGCAATGGGAGAATTGATAACTAATACGAACGTTTAGTTTTGATGGATGATTAGGCGTTTCTGCTTATATCTTGCATCATTCTCAGTAGATAGCCTAATCCACCGTGGAATTAATTCCACGGCTCATAGTTAAAGTCCATTTCAATGGACTGAATCTCTTATCTACTAAGCATAGGCATTTAGTCCTCTTAAGAGGACTTGATCTATTAGCCAGGGATTTGAATCCCTGGCGGGTAATTGGAGTAGTGAAGATATGAAATATAGATAGGTTGATTTTTTTCCTTCCTCACTATAAGGAAAGGAAAGTTTAAAAGATAAAATTAGTAGAATTCAGGATTAATCAATGCAAACTCTTCAAGGATTTCGGCTGTCACCCCAACAAAAACGTCTTTGGTTATTACACCAAGATAGCGAAGCTTATCGCGCTTCCTGTGCTATCCAAATTGAAGGCAATCTTAACGTAGAAGCCTTAAAATCAGCCTTAAAGCAAATTGTCGATCGTCATGAAAGTCTCCGCACCACCTTTCAGAGACAACCCGGAATTAAAATCCCTATTCAGGTTATAGCGGAGAGTGGAACTTTATCTTGGAATCAAGTCAACCTGAAGGAATTAAATCTTCAAGAACAATCAGAACACATTGAGCAACTGTTTCAAGAAAAAGCAGGTTTTAGTTTCAAATCTAAACCCGAATTTATATTGTCTTCATCTTTGCTCACGCTAACAGACAATCAGCATATTTTACTCATAACTCTGCCAGCGCTGTGTGCGGATAGTTGGACGCTGAAAAACCTGGTTAAAGAAATCAGTCGAACCTATGAAGCTTATTTCAAGGGCGAAAATTTATCCGATGAAGAACCTGTACAATACATCCAATTTTCTGAATGGCAGAATGAACTATTAGAAGACGAGGATGCCGAAACTGGAAAAGCGTACTGGCGCAATCAAAACTTTCCAAGCCTAGCGCTTCCATTTGAGGCTCAACCTCGGAGTTTAGCGCGATTTGAGTCGGAAGTTTATACTGTAAAAATTTATCCCGATGTTGCGGCTAAGCTCAATGCGATCGCTACTTTATATAGTGCCAGCTTTTCTGAAGTTTTATTCGCCTGCTGGTATACCTTACTTTGGCGATTAACAGGACAGTCAGATATTGCCATCAGCACGGTTTACAGTGGGAGAAAATATGAAGAATTGCATGAAGTGCTGGGACTGTTAGCAAAATGGTTGCCTGTCCGTTGTTCTTTGCAAAACAACTTGAAATTTAGCGAAGTCTTGTCGCAAGTTGGTGAAAAATTGCGTGAAGTTGACCAATGGCAGGACTATTTTATAGGGGAAGAGAGTACAGATTCTGATAACGATGCTGTAAACCTCCCGATTGCTTTTGAATTCGATGAATGGTCTGATAAGTATCGCGCTGGTGATGTTTCTTTTTCGATTTATCAGCAGTATGTCTGCTTTGATCGGTTCAAATTGAAGCTTAGCTGTGTTCGTAGAGAAGAGTCTATTGCAGCCGAATTTCACTACGATACTGAAATATTTGATAAAGAAGCAATTCAATGCATAGCCGAGCAGTTTCAGACGTTGGTTGAAAGTGCTGCCAACAATCCAGAGGCGGCAATCAGTGAAGTAAATATACTCAAGCGTAGCACTCGCCATCACCTACTCGTCGAACTCAACAACACCCAAACGAACTATCCTCAAACCCAGTACATTCATCATCTATTTGAACAGCAGGTAGAACGTACACCGAACAACATTGCCGTTGTCTTTGAAAACCAGCAGCTAACCTATGCTGAACTCAATGCAAAAGCTAATCAACTCGCGCATTATTTAAAGCGGCAGGGAGTTGGTTCTGAGGTGTTGGTGGGAATTTATGCAGAGCGATCGCTAAATAGTATCATTGCCTTACTCAGTATCCTCAAAGCTGGTGGAGCCTACTTACCTCTCGATCCGGCATTACCTCAAGAAAGTTTAGCCTTCCGGTTGCAGGATGCTAAAGTTCCCGTTTTGTTGACGCAACAAGGACTCCTCAAACGGGAGGATGCTGCAACTCAGAGTGTGGTTTATCTGGATGCAGATTGGGAAATCATTGCTCAAGAATCTGATGCCAATCCTATCAGCGAACTGACACCGGAAACCTTAGCCTACGTCCTCTACACCTCTGGTTCAACCGGTCAACCTAAAGGTGTTGCCATTGAACATCGACAGATTCTGAATTACCTGCACGCCATCTTGGAGAAATTAGAACTACCAGCAGGTGCCAGCTTCGCGATGGTTTCCACCTTCGCCGCAGATTTAGGTAACACGGTAATTTTTCCCGCCTTGTGTACGGGAGGATGCTTGCATATCGTATCTCAAGATCGAGCCTCTGACCCCGAAGCACTGACGGAGTACTTCCAGCGCCATCCCATCGACTGTCTCAAAATCGTTCCCTCCCACCTCGCAACCCTCTTAGCATCCTCGGCGTCTTCCTCCATCCTGCCGCGTCAATGTTTAGTTCTAGGGGGTGAAGCGGCAAGCTGGGATTTAGTTGAAAAAGTCCAGCAGTCCGCACCAAACTGTCGAATTCTCAACCACTACGGGCCTACAGAAGCTACTGTTGGTGTCCTCACTTATCCGGTTAAAAGCAAGCGCGATAGTTATAACGCTACAACTGTTCCCATCGGTCGTGCGATCGCAAATACCCAAGTTTACCTACTCGACAAACAACTGCAACCCGTCCCCATCGGCGTACCGGGAGAAGTCTACATTGGCGGTGCTGGATTAGCTAGGGGTTATCTAAATCGTCCCGAACTAACTGCTGAAAAGTTTATTACTGTCGAAAATTTGGACGGGCAAGATGCCCACCTCACAAGAGTTTACAAAACTGGGGATAAGGCACGTTATTTACCCGATGGCAATATTGAGTTTCTCGGACGGGTAGACTATCAGGTCAAAATCCGGGGTTTTCGCATTGAACTCGGAGAAATCGAAGCAGTACTAAGTCAGCACCCTGAGGTACTTCAGACTGTGGTCATTGATCGAGAAGACTACCCCGGCAATCAGCGCCTAGTAGCCTATTTTGTTCCTAAAGGGAAGCAAGCCTCCTCTACTCAGAAACTGTGCCGCTTCTTGAAGAAAAAGCTGCCCAATTATATGATGCCCTCTGCCTTTGTGATGCTCAAAGCCCTTCCCATAACTCCTAACGGCAAGGTAGACCGTCGTGCCTTACCTGCACCAGATCGGGCACGCCCTGAACTAGACAAGGGCTGTGTCGCACCCCGTACTTCCACAGAAGAAGTTCTGGCTGCGATTTGGGCGGAAGTCTTGGGACTCAAACAGGTCGGTGTCCACGACAACTTTTTTGAATTGGGCGGGCATTCCTTGCAGACCATACAACTGGTATCAAAGATATCAATAGCGATGAACCTGGATTTGTCTGTTAAGCTTCTATTCTCGCACCCTACCATTGCTGAGCTAGCGGATGCACTTGAGAATCGTCTGCAGAGGCAGGAATGTCCCAAGCAAGCGCCTTCAAAATCTATCAATGATTCAGTCCAGACTGCATCTTTTGAAAATCTCCCCCTACAACAAGCTTCCCCTTTCTTCCAAGTAGAACGTCGCTCTTTGCTGTCCTTGTTCGCCACCGGGAAGATTGCCCCTGTCGATGCAGTTGCCCTAGGCTATTTAAACATCAACACCTCTTACTTTGAAGAAAAAGGTCTGAGTCATGACGATCTTATTTACAACTGTCTTGAAAACCTTCCTGTCATAACTGGTATCATTAAAACCCCTTGGGGGCGCATTGCTGATTTAATGCTACCTCGATTTAGCTTTGAACTATACAGTGACCGCGAGGATATCGTCAATCTCATTGTCGAAGCCTTGGAAATCGCTGGAAGAATCGGTGCTCGTACCGTTTCTCTAACTGGTCTTATCCCCTCAGCAACAGATTACGGTTGTGCAATCACTAAAGCAATTGTCGGTCGCCAGAATTTACCTATGATTTCGACTGGACATGCTACAACCAGTTCTGCTGTTGTCCTAGCTGTCAAAAGAATTTGTTCTGAAAGTGGACGTAACCTTGCTCAGGAACGAGTTGGATTCATAGGTTTAGGTTCTGTTGGGATTAGCTCTCTTCGTCTCATGTTGAAATGTTTACCGCATCCGGAGGAAATAACGCTTTGCGATGTCTATAGTAAGCTCGGCTTCCTCGAAAAAATTCGCCAAGAAATAACCAGCGATTTAGGTTTTAGAGGAGGTGTGCATATAGTCGCCTCACAGACAGAAGTTCCTGCTGAAATTTACGAGGCAACTTTGATAATTGGCGCGACCAACGTACCTGATGTCCTAGATATCACACGGGTGAAACCTGGAACCCTGATTGTTGATGATTCCGCTCCACATTGTTTCGTATCAGAACTTGCTGTTGAGCGATTTCAGGAGCAGGAAGATATTCTCTTTACCGAAGGAGGTGTATTGCGATCGCCTCACCCCATCAGTCACCTGAGGTATTTACCACGATATCTAGAACAGATTATGAGTTCAGCCGAAATTGAGGATTTTTTAAAAACTAATCCCTTTAATATAACGGGGTGCGTTTTTTCCAGTCTACTTTCTTCTTGCTTCGAGAACCTTAAGCCAACTGTAGGAGTGTTGGATTGGAGGACATCTGTTCAGCACTATGAAGTTCTCGATCGGTTACAATTTCAGGCTGCTGACTTACATTGTGGTGACTATAGGCTGCCAGAAGAATCAATTCGGAACTTTCGGCAACGTTTCGGCAATTCGTAAAATTTTACTCGGTGATATGGAGTAAATCTCTTTAATCTGGTTGAAGCACAGGGAGTAAATGGAGATTTACTCCCTGTGCCAATGGCACCAATAATTCCGCAAAATATCGTGAAAGATGTTTTGATTTAGAGTACGGGAATCCTCATTCACTCGATATTATTAAAGACCACGAAAGCGAATTAGCCGCTGTTCTCGTTGAACCCGTACAAACCAGCAATCTCAGCTTGCAGCCTAAAGAATTTCTCCAACAGTTAAGGCAATTGACAAAAGAAGCTGGAATCGCGCTAATTTTTGATGAAATGGTAAGCGGCTTTCGCATTCATCCCGGTGGAGCACAAGCCTGGTTTGGCATTCAAGCCGATTTAGCTACCTATGGGAAAATTGTTGGTGGCGGAATGCCGATCGGTGTCATTGCGGGTAAGGCGGCCTACATGGATGCGATCGATGGTGGGATGTGGAATTATGGCGATGATTCCTATCCTCAGGCGAAAAAGACCTTTTTTGCAGGTACTTATTGCAAGCATCCGTTAGCAATGGCTGCTGCACGAGCTGTACTCAAGCATCTAAAGAGTCACGGCCCTTCTCTTCAGCAGCAGTTAAATCAACGCACCTGGCAGTTTACTGAATCTTTAAATGCTTATTTTGAAGAAGATAGATTGCCTCTTAGAATAGAAAATTTTGGCTCAGTTTTCGGCTTTACCACCTTAGATACTTTTGCCGACTCGAAAGATTCTGACTTGCCGGATATTAGGCAGATATTACTGTACTACGATCTGATTGAGAAGGGAATCTTACTCAGAGGGAATGGTGGTTTTTTATCCACAGCTCATACGGATGAGGATATTAATGCGATTATTCAGGCTGTTCAGGAGAGCATAACAGAACTCCGCAAAGGAGGGTTTATCTGACGCGAGGATAGGGGGACACGGGGACGAGAAGAAGGATTTTGAGTCTTTGGTTGTGCAAAATTGCAGATGTGTCTCCCAACCAAAAGCCATTAGCTTTACAGATAGAAAACTTGATATTACTGAGTTTTAACAAGCGGGCGGCGAGAATCGAACTCGCATCATTAGCTTGGAAGGCTAAGGTTTTACCACTAAACTACGCCCGCATCTTCTTGCTGTGGGTTTAATTTTTCACTTCATCTAGAGTAGCAACTTCTCGAGCAATTCGGCAAGGGCCATTTCTCTTTATTTTTGTTAATTTTGACTGGGAGTAATGGTGAGTGTGAGGTAGTAATCTCGAGCAACGGCTGCACCTGCCATCACCGTTGGCTCACAACTTTTTTTCGCAACGATTTTCTCGGCTAGTTGCGCCACTTTCTCTGCACTGAGATTTCCCGGCAGCTCTTGAGGAAGAACACGCAGAAGAGATACTTGCCCATTGGCCTCAACCAACACTGCTGCTTTCAACTCTAATACACTATCCAGGGTAATCCCCAGCGCTTTGAGTTCATCACGAGGAATTGAGCTGCTGTCTGACTGGCAGGTGGCAAGTTTGTCACCCCCATCCAACTGGAGAACATCCCTTTCGTTACCGATGGATTGAACTGGGCCTATCGAGGCAATAACTCCGCCTCCTTGCTCAGAGTTGGATGAGTCCTGCCCTCCCTTTGACTCTGGGGGAGGTGTGGGATTGCTAGGGGATGGCGTTTCCGAATCACTCGGTTGGTTAGCGTTGTTGGGGGGAGTTGGTGAGGTAGGCGTTGTTGGAGAAGTCTGTGCCTCAGGTGACTTGCTTGGTGAAGGATTAGGGGTAGGTGATTTCGTCGGTTTAGGTGTTTCCTGGGGCTGATTTGGGGAAGAGTTGGTTACAGGAGCATTCTTGTCCTTTGGCAACCCTTCGGAGGAACGGGATGAGTTTTCTGTGTTCTGTTGTGTAGGTATCTGCTGGGTATTAGTGCGGGTAGTGGTAGCAGCAGGTTGGCGGTTGGGTAGGGGGGTTGATGCTTTTGTAGGAGTATTTCCCGATATTGGGTTGCTGATTGCTGAAGTAGTGGTTTGAGTGGGTGAGATGGGTGAAGCTGCTTCCGAAGCGACGGCAACCACATCTATAGGAATGAGTTCTCTAGCCGACTGAAAGTTACTGAGACGTATCGTTAGCCACAAACGCATCATGCCAAAGGCAAATAAATGGATGACGAAAGAACTCAAAATGACAGTCGTCCAGAGTGCGGGTGGATCACAGTGACGTCGCTCAGATAGCGGAGTTTTAGCAGTCGGTTTCATCTTATGTTGTGTTATTTTGGCTTCGGTTCGGTGACGCATTCCTTCTTAATACTGCCAAAAAGCTCCTGTATGATCTGGACAAATCACACCATTCAATACATTTCGGTGGAACAACGATGGGCAAACAGGAAAATTATTCATCTTGGCCGTTACGGATAGTCGCTGTACTCGTTGTTATCCTCCTTTGGCTAACGCTAAGCGGTTGGAGAATTCAACTCCCGAAAGCCTTTGCTGAATCTGAGGCTGTTTACCAGGAGCGAGTTGTCCATAGCGCTGACGGCATTGGCAAATTTTACATGGGTCGAGAAATTGCCAAAGTCATGGGCCATACAGAAGCCCTATGGTTGGAGCGATTTAGTCGAGAGGCGACTGAGCAGCCGCAGAAAGTCGTAGAAGCCCTTGATCTGAAATCTACCGATGTCGTGGCAGATATTGGAGCTGGTACTGGCTATTTTAGCTTTCGTATCAGTCCACTCGTATCGGAAGGAAAGGTACTGGCGGTGGATATTCAGCCAGAAATGCTCGATATTATTGATTTCTTGAAGCAGGAAAACCACATTAGCAATGTTGAGCCGATTTTGGGGAGTGTCACTGAACCCAACCTGCCGGCTGAGAGTGTAGACTTAGCGCTGATGGTGGATGCTTACCACGAGTTTGAGTATCCTCAAGAGATGATGGGCGGGATTGTGCGATCGCTCAAACCCGGTGGACGTGTGGTACTGGTTGAGTATCGGCGGGAAAATCCCTTGATTCCCATTAAAGCGCTCCACAAGATGACCCAAAGGCAAGCGAAGAAAGAAATGAAGGCAGTGGGTTTGCAATGGCTAGAAACCCAGGAGTTTTTACCTCAGCAGCACGTTATGGTCTTCCAGAAGCCAAAGATATAACGAGCAAACGCCAAGTTAGGGTGTCAACCGGATGTTGACAAAAATAGGACATAGTCTCTCTGGACTAGACCAGCTTGGCAGAAATAACCCATCAGGAAAAATTCTCCCCCAGCCTCCCCTGCTCCCCCAGCTTCCCCTGCTCATCTGTACTGGTGGAAAACTTTCGCCGCGAAGGTCTAGTCACACCTATCTTTGGGTTTTTCTACCTGGGGCGGCAGTGCATACTACAAGCGTTGGACTAAATGGAATGATTAAGGCAATCCTTTTTGATTTAGACGGAACTCTCCTCGATCGAGAAGCTTCACTCCAGCGCTTTGCTTCCACCCAGTACCAGCGTTTTTCCTCGGCACTACAAGGGATACCAAAAGACAATTATATTTCCCGATTTATCGAGTTGGATTGTCGAGGTCATGTTTGGAAAGATAAAGTTTATCAAAGCCTTGTGTCGGAATTTTCCATTCAGAAGCTGACTTGGCAAGACTTGCTGCGCGATTACGAAAATCAGTTTATTCATTCCTGTGTTCCCTTTGCACACCTGCGAGACACTCTGGATGTCCTCAAGGCAGAGGGATATCTAATGGGAGTTATTACGAATGGTCGTGGAACGTTTCAGACCCGCACGGTTCAAGGATTAGGTATTAAAAATTATTTTGAAGTAATTTTAATTTCAGAAGTTGAGGGAGTGAGAAAGCCCGATGCAGAGATTTTCAACAGAGCACTGCAAAAATTAGGGGTTACAGCCGAGCAGAGTGTATTTGTTGGAGACCATCCAACGGCTGATGTTTGGGGAGCTATGAGTGTTGGGATGAAGGCAGTTTGGTTCCGTAACAGTTACTGGACAGAACCCGCTAATGCCGATGCAATTATTGAGGATTTAACCATGCTTCCTTTGATAATCCAGTACTTTGAGTGAAGTATTGACCTTCAAGAGGCACAGAAGTCAAAGAATGTCTTATAGTTTGTGAGTCCAACAGCGTCATGGAATTTTTATCACGGTAAAATCATAAGTTTTTCGCTGCAAAATCAAAGAAATTCATATCAAGAATGAATAGGCTAATTTAGCGATCGCACAATCTCTCTATAGCATACATACCAAAAATAAAGGGCGATATTGATTTCACTGAACAACTTGGGTATACCTTCTAACAGGCTAGGAATTCCCCCACTCCCTAAGCGTAGTGAGTCTACTGTAATGCCAAGGAACAATAAGCCCAAGCCAGTGAGCAAGATAAAGTAGGGAGTTGTTTGAATTCGTCGCTTAAACGTTAATGTGTATGCCAGAAGAAAAATAGCGTAGACAGATACAGTCATTAACTTAGGAATACCAGCGCCCCCAAGAAGAATGTGAATGCGATAAATTTCGTTGAACAGAAAACCTCCTGTTAAAAATGCAGAGTAGAGAATAAACAAATTTTCTTGACGACGAGGTTGAAATGTTTGGAGTAAGGCAAAACTAAACGCACAAATTACGGGAGGTACAGCACATAAGATTTGGAAGGTATGAGTCAAGAACCCCACATCAAAAGATGGGGAGGAAGGAGGGTGACGGAATAACTCTCCCACTGATGAGCCAAAGAATTTGGCATACACAATCAGAGCAGCAACCAGCAGGAAAGAGATACTATTGAGCCAAAAAGCGGAGCGGTAAGTCTTCATCACCTAAGTTAAAACGCGATCGGCTTAATAGGTCTACACAATTAAAAATGGAAATTCCGCAATCCTATTCCTGTAATGTATTTATCTAATGGCATCCTGAAGTATTTTCCCCTTGAAGGAGCACAGCAGAACAGAGGTTGGTTAATTCTTGACTGCGAAGTCGATCTCAGCCTTTATTATTGTTGGTTTGTTAAAAAGCGATTTGGGATAAAATTACAACGACCCATGCATGGCTTTCATATCTCAATTGTGAGAGGTGAGGTTATCCCAAGTATCGAACAATGGAATGCCTATCAAGGTCAAATGAGCCATTTTTATTACTCGAATCAGATTGGCACAAATGGCAAATATTGGTGGTTAGATGTATATTCTCCTTGTCTCGTTTCTATCAGACAGGAATTGGGACTGGAGTCTCAACCTGAATATGATTTACATTTAACCATTGGTGTTTTCGTGTAGAAACGTAGGGTGGCTCTGTCTCTAGAGAGATGCCTAATTGAGTTTTACTCTGTAAGCTCTAAAAATTCTCCTAAGAAGG
This sequence comes from Cyanobacteriota bacterium, assembly GCA_040756535.1. Taxonomy (GTDB): domain Bacteria; phylum Cyanobacteriota; class Cyanobacteriia; order Cyanobacteriales; family Coleofasciculaceae; genus JBFLZA01. The sequence continues at coordinate 3,466 of JBFLZA010000003.1, read as the reverse complement.
AGTAAGCGTGAACTCACTCAATTGCAGAAGTCAGGTCAGCCTTACACTCGCTAGCTTAGCGACATTGGGCTTGCTCGCATCCCAACCGGCTACAGCCGCGTCTTTGTATTCTATTACTGACTTGGGTCTAGGTATTGCCCAGGATATCAACGATTCCGGTCAGGTTGTCGGCGGCTTAGGTACCTTTCAGCAAGAGCCGCTTGTTCCCTTTCTCTGGGACAAGAATGAAGGCTTTACCGAACTCGGCACGTTCGGCGGCAACTACGGCATTGCCCAAGGTATCAATAATTTAGGTCAGGTTGTTGGTGCTGCCATCAACCCTAGTGGAGATTACCTCGCCTTTCTCTGGAATTCGAGTACAGGTTTGATTGACCTCGGCACCCTTACTTCCCCTGAAGTGCCTTTTAGGGAAGATTTTGCTACAGCCATTAATGACTCCGGTCAGGTAGTAGGAAGTTCTTTCATTTATACGGGTTTCCTTTGGACCCAGAGTACTGGCATCACCGAAATCCCCATCTACTTCCCCGGTGACATCAATAACTTAGGTCAGGTTGTTGGCTCTTCAGGAACTCCCGGTAGCGGCACTGATGCTGAACTCTGGAGCGAAAGTACGGGAACGACAATTATCCCATCGTTTGGTGGCTACTACTCAGACGCTAGTGGCATCAACGACTTAGGGCAGGTCGTTGGGGCTTCTCGTGCCTATGTAGAAAATTCATGGGAAGTTGCTCGCGCCTTTCTTTGGAGTGAGAATACGGGTCTGACTAACCTGGGTATACTCAGTGATGACCCCGGTAGCGAAAGCTTCGCTAATGACATCAACAACTTGGGTCAAGTTGTGGGGACTTCGCAAATCGCTAGTGGAGACTTTAGCCCCTATCATGCTTTCCTCTGGGAGAATGACGAGTTGATGGATCTCAACGACTTAGTGGTTGATGGCGCTGGTTGGGTACTAACTGAAGCAACGGCAATCAATGAAAATGGGCAGATTGTCGGCAAGGGTCTGCTTAACGGTGAAACTCATGCCTTTGTCCTAAATCCTATTTCCTCTGAACCTGAACCCATTCCCGAACCTTCCTCAGCATTGGGTGTTTTGGCGTTTGGTCTGTTTGGTGCCAAGTTCCTGTTCAAGCGCTTAAAGACAACAACGCGATCCAAGCTTTAATATCGCCCGTTTGCATACTTATTGTTAAGACAGACACTCCAGACGCGGAGACGCGGAGAGTTTTTATGATGATTATATCAGCGGATTTGATATAGAATCAGCTTAAAATTAAACGAAAATCAAAAAAGGCTCAAGTCTTTCTGCCTGAGCCTACGCATACTTAATTGAAGCTGAATAGTTCAACAGTTACGACTTCCTGTTAAATTTCGCTTTCAAATCCTCAAGGGTGGGTGATTTTTTCTCAGTCTGATTGTCAATTTTTTTACTACTACCTCCACTATTCTGCTTTTGGGGCGATCGCGGCGAAGGACTGGTGCGATCGCCCTTTGCATTAGCGTTGGGTGCAGTTTTTCCTGAAGGGGCAGCTATTGCAGATTTCATCGACAACCCAATCCGCTTTAATTTCTCATCAACGGATATTACTCGTACCTTAACCACTTGTCCCACTTTGACAAATTCCTTTGGATCGCTAACAAATTGGTCTGCCAGTTGGGAGATATGCACCAAACCATCCTGATGCACACCGATATCAACAAATGCACCAAAGTTAGCAACATTCGTCACGATGCCTTCGAGTTCCATGCCTTCTTCGAGGTCTGAGATTTCCTTGACCCCTTCTTTGAAGGTGGCATACTTAAATTCAGCGCGTGGGTCTCGTCCTGGTTTTTCCAGTTCGCTGATGATATCGCGTAGAGTGGGTAAGCCGACGGTATCGGTAACGTATTTTTTTAGATCAATGGACTTGAGTTTATCGGATACCTGAGAGATTTGCGCCAAGGGGACATTAAGATCAGATGCGATCGCTTGCACCACTGGATAACTCTCCGGATGCACTGCTGTATTATCCAATGGGTTCTCCCCGTTGCGAATTCTCAAGAAACCCGCCGCCTGTTCAAACGCTTTTGGCCCCAACTTCGGCACCTTCAGCAGTGCTTTGCGATTTTTGAACGCACCATGTTCGTTGCGAAAGGTAACAACGTTTTTAGCAACCGTTGGCGTCATCCCAGAGACAAAGGTGAGAAGTTCCTTGGATGCCGTATTTAAATCCACACCCACATAGTTCACACAGCTTTCAACCGTTTCATCCAGCTTCTTTTTGAGCAACTTCTGATCGACATCGTGCTGATACTGTCCCACACCTATCGATTTGGGGTCAATTTTAACCAATTCCGCGAGTGGGTCTTGCAAACGGCGTCCAATGCTGATGGAACCCCGTACTGTTACATCTTGGTCGGGAAATTCCTCTCGTGCCACGTCACTTGCTGAATAAATCGAAGCACCCGATTCATTGACGATTACCTTAATCGGTTTACGTTCCAGGGTTTTGAGGACTTCACCGACAAACTCATCCGTTTCACGGGAGGCGGTACCGTTACCAATGGCGATGAGTTCGATGTTGTACTTCTGGATGAGCTTTTTGATAATCTCAGCGGCCTGAGTGCTTTGTCCGGTATGCGGGAATATGGTTTGGTATTCCAAAAACTTCCCGGTTTCATTCAATACCGTCACTTTACACCCAGTCCGCAATCCTGGGTCAATTGCCAATGTGGGTTTCATTCCCGCAGGCGCAGACAGTAGCAACTCTCGCAGATTGGTTTCAAAGGTTTTAATGGACTCGATATCCGCGTAAGCTTTCCTGTCGGTGCGAACTTCAGTGGTTAGGGAGGTTTTCATCAGACGGTTGAAGGCATCTTTGAGCATTCCCCGGTAAAACTCCCGTACTGCCGGAATCCTAGTCCGAATCTCCTCTGACTCTAGGTAAGACTGTACAACCTCTTCATCAAAGGCGAGGTCAAGGTTCAATACACCTTCATTCTCACCCCGGAATAGTGCCAGCATATTGTGGGGGGCAAGATCTTTGGCTTTTGCTTGAAAGTTGCGGTACATTTCATATTTGGTGCTGCCTTCAGGATAATCTTCTTTAATCCGCGAGACAAAGACCCCATTTTGCATCAGGTAATCTCGCAGGTAGGCACGCAATGGCGCTTTTTCGGACACTTCTTCCGCGAGAATATCGGACGCACCTTTGATGGCATCCTCTGGGGTAGCAACTCCCTTTTCTGCACAAATGTATTTTGCCGCTTCCTGCTCTAAGGAGGCGGGTTTGGCAGTGGGAGTATTCAGGGACTTGATAAAATCGGCAAGGGGTTCTAACCCTTTTTCCCTAGCAATGGTTGCGCGTGTACGTCGCTTGGGTTTGTAGGGAAGGTAAAGGTCTTCTAGCTCGTTTTTTTGTAAGGTCGCTTCGATTTTGGCTTTGAGTTCATCAGTGAGTTTACCTTGAGATGCGATCGCATCCAA
>JBFLZA010000002.1:0-41730 GCA_040756535.1 Cyanobacteriota bacterium | reverse complement strand
CGCTGACTACTCCAATCGGAACTCCACCCTGAGTTGTAGTAAGCTGGCGAGTTACCGGACTAATGGCCCAGTAGGTACGTCCTGTTTTAATTTCAGGCTTGGCTGATAACAAATCACTGAACCAAGGAAAAATTGAGCGTTGAAATGCGGCGAGTCCAGAAGCAGTATAGGGAATCAGTTTCGCGCCTTGGGTACTGCCGCCTGTGACTTCAAACGCTACTACAGGTTCAGAACACAGGATATTGGGTTCTCCGGCAGCCATGCGCTGAATGTAGGGCGCTAAATCGTCATAATAGTGGATAGGAACGCGATCGCAATAGTCTTCATAACTGTGAATTGACTCAAATCTATATTTCTTCCCAAAGGTAGTTTCGCTGTTAGCGTTCAGAATCTCTCGCAGTTGCTGTTGCTGCACCTGATTGGAGTTTTCCAGTGCTTGCAAAAATCTTCCTAGGGAAGGCATCATAGAATTTTGCAACTGCTGCCAATGCTTCACGGCGTCTAATTTCCGAGTATTTTTTCATTAACTAATAGTAATTATTAACTACAAATTGATTCTTTTTTAAAATTTTGTTAAAATCTATATTAATCAACAAATTAAAGTCATTCTTTTATAAAGATACTATAAATATTTATACTTTTTAAACTTTATTTTTGAAGTATAATTTCGTAAAAGCAAGGAATTATTTTGGGCGGTTTTGCCATAAAAACTGGTGTTTTTTTACCCAATTAATATATAAGTTACAAATAATTATTGAGAAAAATGACCCCCAGAGGCACACAGATGCACACAGAGAAAAATCAGAATTTCTCATTATTTATCTAGGATGGCTATAGCGTTTAAACATTTAGTAATAATAGTCTTTGCTCTAAAAGATTGGAAAGTGTAGAGATAAACTCATTACTCCTATTAATCGGCAGATGAACTGAGTTTAAACCCAGCGTGGTGGAAGTGATTGAAGAAACCTTTAAAGCGGAGATTACAGTATGAACGGTGCCATTGAACCGATGAATGTACCTCCTCCTGAGAACTGCTTGAGAGGTGGCGGGGAAATGGGAGCGCTTATGCGTGCGTTTGACTGGTCGCAAACGTCGCTTGGCTTAGTTACCAGTTGGCCACAAAGTTTGCGGATGGCAGTCAGCATCTTACTGGCATCCAGATTTCCCATGCAGATTCTCTGGGGGCCAGACTACATTCAGTTCTACAACGATGCTTACCGACCTATTCTCGGTGCCAAGCACCCCAAAGGGCTGGGACAACCAGGCAGGGAGTGTTGGCAAGAAGTTTGGGACTTTGCCGGGCCGCTTCTCGACCAAGTTAGAGCTACGGGAGAAGCGACTTGGTCGGATGATGAGCAGCTTCTAATTGATCGCAATGGTTATGTCGAGGAGTGCTATTTTACGTTCTCCTACACTCCTGTACGCGATGAATCGGGTGGGGTTGCGGGAATCTTCAATGCCGTAAATGAGACAACCCAACGAGTTTTAAGTGAACGTCGCCAACGTGCTTTGCGATCGCTAGCGACACACATTTTCGAGGCAAAAACCACCCAAGAGGCTTGTGCGATCGCAACTCAATCTTTAGCCCCGCATACTGCCGACATTCCCTTTGCCTTACTGTATTTGCTCGATGCTGAAGGGCAACAAGCACACCTATCCGCTACGGTTGGCTTAGAACCTGATACAGCAGCAAGTCCTCGGTGGATTGACTTGAAGCAAGGGCGAGACAAACTCACAACTTGGCCGCTCGATCAGGTGGCAAGTACCCATCAGGCGGTATTCATAGAAAACCTGGAGGCACAGTTTGATTCCCTACCGAAAGAACCTTGGGGAGTACCACCCCACTCAGCCTTAGTGCTGCCTATCAGTTCACCCGGACAAGAGCATCTTGTCGGTTTCTTTGTTACAGGCATCAACCCCCGACATATCTTGGATGACGATTATCAAAGTTTCTTTGAGTTAATAGCGGGTCATATTGCCCTTGCGATCGCAAATGCTCGTGCTTACGAAGAGGAGCGCAAACGAGCTGTAAGCGAAGCGGCACGAAGTGCAGCACTTGCAGAGCTTGATCGAGCGAAGACAGCCTTTTTGAGCAATGTGTCCCATGAGTTTCGCACACCACTTACCCTCTTGCTCGGCCCTATCGAGGAAATGCTCAACAACACTCAAGCCCCCCTTTCCCCACACCAACGTGAGCAGTTGGAAACCGTACACCGCAACAGCTTGCGCCTGCTCAAGCTCGTGAATACTTTACTGGATTTTTCCCGAATTGAAGCAGGACGAGTTCACGCTGTCTATGAGCCAATCGATCTAGCAACATTTACATCTGAATTGGCTAGCGTCTTCCGTAGTGCGATCGAGAATGTAGGAGTGCACCTGATTGTAGACTGTCCGCCCCTCCCAGAACTAGTTTATGTAGACCGGGAGATGTGGGAAAAAATTGTGTTCAACCTACTCTCCAATGCATTTAAGTTTACCTTCGAGGGGGAGATTAGCGTCTCGCTACGTACTCAGGGCGAGGAGGTGGTGCTAGAGATTCGCGATACGGGAACTGGCATTCCTGCTGAGGAATTACCCAATTTGTTTAAACGGTTTCATCGAGTCCGAGGGGCTAAAGCCCGTACCTATGAAGGAACTGGCATTGGTTTAGCGTTGGTGCAAGAAATAGCACAACTGCATAGCGGCACTGTGGAGGTAACCAGTGTCCTCAACCAGGGAACAACGTTTACAGTGAGAATTCCTTCGGGTTCGGCCCATCTACCACCTGAGCAGATTGGAACAACATGCACCCTAACTTCAACAACCTTGGGTTCTGCGCCCTTTATCAAAGAGGCATTACAGTGGCTCCCGGAGGAAGAGTTGCAGGTTGAACGTTTAGAAATTGAAAGTTTTCCACCCACAACCCAGCCTACCAACCTCGCAGGGGAGCTGGGGAGCGGGGGAGCGGGGGAGCAAGAATTTCTTCTATCCATAACGGACGTGAGGCGATCGTGGAATGAGCCTAACTCACAGCCTGCCAACCTTCCGCGCATCTTGTTGGTTGATGACAGCTCAGATATGCGGAATTATGTCAAGCGCCTGCTCATGTCACGCTACGAAGTCGAGGCGGTAGCTGATGGATTGGCTGCACTCGATGCAATGCGTGAGCGGACGCCTGACTTGGTACTAACTGATGTCATGATGCCTGGGTTGGATGGCTTTGAGTTGTTACGCGAACTCCGCAATCATCCTAAGACTAGAGAAATTCCCGTTATCCTACTTTCAGCCAGAGCTGGAGAAGAGTCTCGCATCGAAGGCTTGGAGGCTGGGGCCGATGACTACCTGATTAAACCATTCTCAGCTAGTGAATTGCTGGCTCGGATTAATGCAAATCTCAATCAAGCCCGGATGCGTCGGGAGGCAATCCTGAGGGAACAGGCGGCGCAGCAACAAGTTACTCAAATCCTAGAAAGTATTACGGATGGGTTTGCATCTTTCGACAAGCAATGGCGCTACACCTACGTGAATCAAGAAGCTGCACGGCTTGTTCATAGAACGCGAGAAGAATTAATTGGCAAAAATGTCTGGGAAGAATTTCCGGAAGCAGTTGGGAGTCGGTTTTATCACGAGTATCACCGTGCCTTCACCCAACAGGTAAGCGTCGAGTTTGAAGAATTCTACCCCCCCTTAAATGCCTGCTTCCAAATTCGCATTTATCCTTCAAGTGAAGGGATTTCAGTGTATTACCGGGATATCACCGATGCCTATCGGCAAGCTGCGCTACGCAAGCAGGTGCAAGAAGCGCTGCAACAAAGTGAAGCGCGGTATCGCCAAATTGTTGAAACCTCTTATGAAGGAATTTGGACGATTGATTCCCAAGGGCGAACGGATTTTGTCAATCAACGAATGGCTCAAATGCTGGGTTATACCGTTGAACAGATGCTGGGGCGTTCTGTGTTTGATTTCATGGACGAGGAAGCACGCTTTGAAGCCGAGCAAAAGTTTGAGCGACGAAAACAAGGACTTCAGGAGTTGCACGAATTCCGGTGGCGTCGCCAAGATGGCTCAGACCTCTGGACACTCGTATCAACTAACGCCATTTTGGATGAACAGGGGACATTTTTGGGTGCGATTGGGATGGTTAGCGATATTAGCGATGCCTATCAACAAGCTGCGCTACGCAAACAAGCTCAGGAGCAGTTATGGGACACGAACCAAACCCTGAACAGCTTGATTCAAGCCTGCCCCCTAGCAATCACGGTATTTGGTTTTGATGATGGTCGTGTAAAATTGTGGAATCCAGCCGCTGAGAGAATTTTCGGCTGGAGTGAACAAGAAGCTCTAGGTTATTTTCTGCCTTCTGTCCCTGAAGATAAACGAGACGAATTCCTCGCCAATCTTGAAACTATTCGGCAAGGTAGGGAATTGAGAGGTATTGAGTTACGTCGCCAGAAAAAAGACGGTTCACCCATTGATATTGCTGTGTGGGCTAGTGCTATCGGTGATGCGACAGGCGAACAGAGTTGTATGTCAATTTTGGCAGATATTAGCGATCGCAAACGCTTAGAAGAAAAACTGCGCTCTGCTTTAATGAAACTCAATTCTCACGTTGAGAATTCCCCTTTAGCCGTTGTTGAATGGGATAAGGATTTTCAGGTAATACGGTGGTCTCAGCAAGCAGAGGAATTGTTCGGATGGGAAGCGTTTGAAGTGTTAGGGAAACACCCTAGCGAGTGGGAATTTATTTATGCAGAAGACGCTGAGCCAACACAAGGTATCATGCAGCGGTTAGTAGACGGCACTGAACAGAGGAATATTTCAGCTAACCGGAACTATACAAAAAAAGGTGATGTCGTTCACTGCGAGTGGTACAACTCAGCACTCTTTGATGAATCGGGCAAAATGGCATCAGTATTATCGCTCGTTCTGGATGTGACGGAACGCAAGCAAGCAGAGGCCCAACGAAACCATCTTCTCCAACTCGAACAGAAAGCACGCGCCCAAGCCGAAGCCGCCAACCGCATTAAAGATGAATTCCTCGCTGTCCTTTCCCATGAACTTCGCTCTCCACTCAACCCCATCCTGGGTTGGACAACTATCCTCCGAACACGGAAGTGTGATGAAACAACGAAATCTCGTGCGTTAGAAATTATTGAGCGCAATGCTAAGCTGCAAACCCAGCTGATTGAAGACTTACTCGATGTTTCACGCATTCTCAGAGGAAAGCTCAGCCTCAATATCAGCCCAGTTGACCTGAAATCTACCATTGAAGCGGCGCTGGAAACAGTACGTTTGGCAGCTCAAGCCAAGTCTATCCATATTACAACTGTTTTTGAACCTAATGTCGGCCTCGTTTCAGGTGACGGTAATCGCCTCCAGCAAGTCTTCTGGAATTTAGTCTCCAATGCGATTAAGTTCACGCCATCCGGGGGGCGAGTGGAAGTGAAACTGTCAGTTGTTAAAGAAGAGTTGAAAGTTAACAGGTTACAAGTTGAAGGTTACGATCTACAGTCCTCAAACCCTCAACCATCAAACCTGCAACCTTCCAACCTTCAACTTACTAACCTTCAACCTTCAATCTCTTACGCCCAAATCCAAGTAATTGATACAGGCAAGGGCATCAATCCCGAGTTTCTCCCCTATGTGTTTGATTACTTCCGTCAGGCTGATAGTACAACAACAAGGACATTTGGCGGTTTAGGTCTGGGTTTAGCAATTGTTCGTCACTTGGTAGAACTTCATGGTGGCACAGTGCAAGCAGAAAGTCTGGGAGAAAATCAAGGAGCAACATTTAGCGTCAAACTACCATTAATGACAGGTCAACCCAAGACTAAATCCGACAATAGACAGCCTACTGATTCTCCACAACTCAATGGTTTACGCATTTTGGTAGTAGATGACGAAGCAGATATGCGAGAATTTCTTAGCTTTTTGTTGGAAGAGTATGGAGTCCAAGTGACAGTTGTGGCATCAGCTAATGAAGCACTCAAAGTACTGCCTCAAGTTAAGCCAGATTTACTGCTGAGTGATATTGGAATGCCAGAAGTCGATGGCTATATGCTAATACGTCAAATTCGATCCATGCCCCCAGAACAGGGCGGACAAATTCCTGCGATCGCACTAACCGCTTATGCTGGAGAAACCGACTATAAGCAGGCACTTGCCGCAGGTTTCCAAAAACACATTTCTAAGCCAGTCGAATCTGATGAATTAGTAGCAGCGATCGCAAAACTTATCACAGTAGAGGTATCTAATTAAACGTAAGGTGGGATGGGACGTATTGCCCGTCCAAATCATGAATTAAATATTACAGTACCTTATCTGTGTTCATCTGTGTGCATCTGTGTTTTTTTTTAAACGAATTGGTAAAAAGTCTAATAACCTAACCTTCAACCTTCAACCTTCAACCCAATCGGAGATTCATCCTGTCGCAGACTAGCACGCACAAACTGAAACAGAAAAGATGAATAAGACTGACAACTAACGCGGCGAGGCAATTTGTTGCGAATTAGCTGGTGTAGTTTGGGCAAGTTGTAGCTAGGAACCCCAGGAAATAAGTGGTGTTCCAGATGAAAGTTTTCATTAAGTAGCAAAAACCTGACTACAGCGTTAGCTTCCACACTGCGACTGGCGATAAACGGATCGGTGGCGTCTGTAATCCCATGCTGAGTCAAACCCCGCAGGTTAATCATGAAGTTGGTGAGGACGAAGGGTACTACCCAAACCATCACCACGGTTTTCCAAGGGACAAGGGAGAAAATGATAGAGTAGGTGACACTTAGTAATAGATACTCGATCGCGATATTAATGCGATCGCATTTATCCCCATACCGCCAAGCTAATCTAGGCACAAAAATCAGATAAAGCAAAGTTGCCCACAGCAAGCGATTGTAGTGCAGCACCCATATTAGCGTCGGATTATCTGTGTAATTGTGATAATCATCCGGGTCATTTTCATCCCCCAAATGCTCGTGATGGCGTAAATGCAGAACCCGATAGGCGGAAAATGAAACAAAACCGCAAATTCCCATCACTACTGATGCCCAGTAATTCACCCAACCGATGGGAAATAAAACGCCGTGAACGCTTTCGTGGATGAGCAAAAACATGGCGTTCATCGCTAAAGCAACAGATAAAATCCCAACACTATATTGAATAAATGAAAGATTCCATCCCAATCCATGATGATAGGCATCTAGGGACAGAATTACTCCCAACACTGCTATGAGTGGATAGATGAAGTAGAGGGTATGGTGCCAAAGTTGAATTTGGTGGAGTTGGCGAATCTCTTGTTCAATTCCAGAGGATACAGCTTTCCTCGCCTCAAGTGTCGTCCGAATCGGTTGGGTGTTGAGTGTCATGGAATTTCTTGAGTTTAGGGTTTAAATTTGCGGGTTGGTATTGTGTTGGGTAAGGTACATTTTTGGCTTTTTTTAACGCAACGGAACGCAGAGTTTGGCGCAGAGATTCGCAAAGGTTTTGCGGGGAAATCGGGAGAAGAGAGAGAGTTGAAAATCTGAAGTGTTATCTGCTAACTTCGACAACTGTTTCCGAGGAGGCTTTCAAGCCTTCTAAGAAGCCGCGTCGGGCGTGCGATCGCATATTTTCTTCACTCAATTCCATTAAGCACACTAATTCATGACCTTTGTAGTATTCTGGATTTCGTTCTAAAAAATAGCAAACATCGGATTTTTTCGCAGTTCCTGGTTTGATTTCTGCCCAATCTTCCCGCAAATGTCCTCGTGATGTGGGAAATTGAATTAAGCCACTCTCTGGATCGTAATTATCCCCAAATTTTTGATAAGCTAGATAATCCATTAACGCCTGGTATCGTGCAGGTGTTGGATAGCGCCAATTGGGATAAAAGCTTTTAGCAAACACTGGTAAGTAACGATAGGTGCGGCATCCTTTGACGATTAAAAACCAGTACAGCGGCAGCTCAATGGCTTCAGCTTTAATCTGTCCAGCCAATTGGCACCATGTTAAAGGCAGTGTTTGCTCTCCCCAATAGAGATGATTAATAATCGTATCACCGGAGAAGATAGCTCGACTCGGTTGACCTTCAAATTCAAATTTTAGTACTGCCAGTGTGGAAAATCCTTGAAGTTGCTGTTGCTCATCCCAGAGCAAAATCACATAATCTTTGTGATTTAGATCAGTGAAAAAGATCTCCCTGGTGGTAGCGTCATAATACTTGGCGTACAGGTCATACATCGACCGACTCAAGTCATTGTGAAGTCGGTTTCTAAGAACGACTTCCGCTGTCAATCGGTTCATAAATCCATTTGCGGGCAAAGACAAACTGCTGAATTGTCAGCCCAATTACGACAACCCAGGTTACTAGCATAATCGCTAAATGTTCGTGACTGCCTGGTACAAAATAAACAGGCCCATTGTCTGAATGCACGTTTTGCAGCATATACCAGGCAAAGTAAGCCTCAATCCAGAACATTATCGCCATCACTCGGAAGTTGAAATGCACCACCTCATCTATTGGGGTTTTGATTTTTTCTCCGAACAGCAAGGCGAAGATGAGTAGGGCACTAAATAAGTCGTGACCAATACCATAGTATGGATGCCAATTGTGACCAAAATACATCATCCACAGTTCAGCAACTGCCCTGAGGAACATATTTAGCCAAAATACCCAATATACTTGCCGAAGTTGACTGCTAATTCTGCGATCGCTAACAATTAACAACGGCAGGAAATACCAGAACCACAAGGCATAACCCAACCACAGCACTTTTGGTAGAGCAATGCTACCACCTAACCCATGAGCATGGTTCTGGAAATAGTAAAATGCTGCTCCACTCACTCCTAAAACAAGGAGGATTAAAGCATAAATCAACTGGAGGGGTCGATTAATCGTTGACGAAGTAGTCATGAGTTCGTTTTGACTTTGAACTGGTTTGTCTACAGGCGCATCTCTACATCATGTTTCATCCCAGCTTCTGGAGGAGTTGAGCCGTTTTTCAAGGCCTGACGCCATTTCAGGATGTAAGGTAATAGTAAATCAGCAGAGATAATCTTGTAATTAGCTTTACCAAAGCGCTCTATATTTGCCTGCTGCATCTGCAAAATTTTTACATCTTGCTGAATAATCCAGCGAGACATCGGTTCAAAAAACAGCCGTACCAACCAACCTAGCATCCCAAAGCGAAATGTGATTACGGTATAAACCTCTGTCTCATTTTCTGTGATGGGCGTACAGGACGAAGTGATGATGTAATGACGACTATCAGAAAAGATGTAATCTACACGGCTGGTGGATGGTGCAATAAACCGGTCAGTGTGTTGCAGTTGGCTGCGTTTGCGACTTAATAACTTAAAAACAAGGCTGCTTTCACGGGGTTCTTCAAAATATTCGGCAACAGCACCATCGGATAGGCTGCGTACCACCGCTTTAACGGCTTTGGCTTTAGGAGCACGAAACCAAAATCGGTGGACGTAAGTGGCATGAGGGCAGTCGAGAAAGTTTTCTAAACAAGCTTCAACGGTTGCTTTGAAGCGGGTTTTCATCCGGAAACTTGTCCAACCTGGTGCCCCTAAATGAGGAAAGGGTAGTGGATGTTCGGTTGCAGGTGTGTCTGAGAGACACACCCACACATATCCATCTTGCTCTAGACAATGATAACTTTTTATACGTAGATTTTCAGAAATAGGGGAATCTGCTGGTAAGGCGGGGACTATAGCAACGCTACCATCAGCCGCGTATTGCCAGCCGTGATACGGACACTTAAGTTGCTCTTGGCAAACGCTTCCTTGAGACAGTGGTATATTACGATGGGCGCAGCGATCTTCTAGGGCTGCCACTTGACCCGAGTCAGAGCGAAATACAACAAGTGGTGTTTCCGCTATTGTAATACCCAATGGCTTTTTTCTCAATTCCTTGGACACACAAGCAATGTACCAGTGAGGATAATCTGAGAATAATCTGGGTTGATAAGTAAGTTTCACGGACTTTCACCAAGATTTTTAATGAAGATTTAAGATTTTTGACATCTCCGGATTAAGTGGGCGATCGCACCTATTGTGGTAAGGAGTGCATTTCCAACGGGTCTGTTGCATTCACTTTCCTGCAATCCGGTTCATTTTATGAGTATTCTCCCCAACTACCTCCGTTCCCTCGTGCTAACCGTTCTTCTGTGTTTTGTTGCCCCAATTGTAGTGGTAACAGTACTGTTAGCGGCTCTGGGTATCATGGCTTACATTCCTGGCTTTGAACCTTTTGGTCAAGCTGGCAACTTACAGATATTAAATTTCCTTGCCGTTTTTGGCAGTGGATGTCCTCTCCAAGGTGTAACGACGATTGGCTGCACCTGTAGCCTGGTGGGAGCTTTATTTGATACTTATGCCTTCTATCGTTTCCAGAGTCTAAATGACCATTAATTCAGAAGGTACGGTAATGGATTCGAGTTCCTGCAAACGAAATCGAATCTACAATTTTCTGCCTTTGATCGCTTCAAATGAGGCTAAATCCAGTCATCTCGATAGTCATTAACACCTCAGATGATTGGGCTAGAAAACTATTACCTCTGAATTAAGTTTCCACTGCAACAAAAATTCACTACCCCCCGTTAGGGGCTATAGCCCTCATTCGTTGGTAACCCTTCTGGGAAATTGAACGTTTGCAACGAGAAATGAATCGATTGTTTGGCAGATCACCCGTTTGATGGTAGTTTCGAGCGGGTTGCTTTCATTTTGACAGCCAACATATACGAAACACTGAACCTCATCGAACTGGAATTGATGGGTATGGACGCCAAAGCTCTTGATGTTCGGGTTGAGATTGCAATAGTCTAGCGCATGTCGGGGTTTGAGGGAGCTATAGTACCCACTCGGATTTCGTCCCGCTACGCTAAGAGATTTGCAAGAAAATAAGATACCGATCAGGCGGGGACAATCGTGATATCCCACTTGGTAATTGTCGCAACAGCGCCAGCACCCCTGGAAGATGTTGAAGCCTTGAAATTCAATAGGATATCCTGATGGAGTAAAGCTCTTGTTCCATGCCTCTCAAAAGTGGTGCAAGTTTGGGAAGAGTCAACATGAAGTCACCCGCAACGAACCCACTAGCAGAGTTTCTCTCCCAACCTAATATAGAGGCTTCTCCGGCGTGGGAGTTCATTCATGGGCGTGCTATCCAAAAACCAATGCTGACCCTGTTTCACTCACGCTTACAACGCAATCTGGTTAACTACATCAATCGTCATACTGATCGCTTTGAAGCTGTGCAAGAGCTACGCTGTCTGGTGCCTCCCTACTCGCCAGTGCCGGATATTTCCGTCATTGCGCTAGATCGTCTTTCTGATCAGGATGGACCACTAGAGGGAGCGCCCGACTGGTTAATTGAAATTCGATCGCCCGACCAAAGCACTTTAGACTTACAGAGCAAAATTCTCCACTGTCTCAGCAATGGGGCGAAATTAGCCTGGTTAATCGATCCCGCTCGTCAACAAATTTGGGTATGGCAGGGAGATGACTTGCCAATCGTTTGTTCTGGAACGGACACTTTGCCTTCTTTGGGGGATTTGCCCGAACTTACGGTTAATGCGGTGATGGCGATGACTCGCCGACAGTAGGGAAAATGCGTCGCACCTCTGGAAGATGTTGAAGCATCGTATTTGATCAGTCTTCCATTGCTCTATCTTTTTCGTGGGGATGTTGAGGAGGGTGTAAACATAAGAGCCTTCTGCCTTCTGCATAAAAGCCTTTTAAGTTGATGGGATGCATTGAGTTGGAAAAAAAAGCGTCTAACTCGAAAAAGTCAGGAATTGATAGCCGAAACCGTCTTAAGAATGGAGCCTAAAAGCACAGTTATGTCAGATTCTCTATCCTATCGAATCCATATCACATTGCTGAATAATTCGCAATTTATTTTCTCTGCAAAAAAGATAATTCACGGAAGATTTGCATATCAGAAGTGTATTACTCTTGACACCCTCCTTAAGAAAGATGTTAGATTTGTAGCGTAGATGACCAACTCATAATTCGACTTTGAAAAAGAAAATGCTCCTGCTTGAATTTGAGAGCGAATTAAATGTTGAGCCAAGTTTCTCTAGAGTTGATTGTCTACACGCTTAGTGTCAACGACTAGCAGAAGGAAAAGTTGGGAAGTTAGAGATATCAGGCGACTGGAACAAAAGTTTTGATATCGCTGTACCCACTATTTTTTTGCCGATATTCACGTAACCTGAGTTCGAGAGTTTATGCAACATCCGACTTTTCCGACTTTACGACCCGACTTTTCCGACTGACAGGGGCGGGAGAGAGGAAGCATCATAGAAACAAAGATGCAGTCTCAAAACTTTTTGAAGCAATTAACTTTCCTCACATAGCTTCTGAATGACCTGAATGACACGGTTGTAATCAGGGATTAACGCTACATAAGGGACTTTTACTCTTTTACTGTCGTTACTACCACGCTGTGCAGAGGGTGCGCGATCGCGTCCTTAACATGATTTGATTCAGGCGTCAGCAGGGCGATCGCAATAACTAATGACTAACTATGACTACCAAAAGGAGTAATATGGCGACAATCAGACTGATGCACGCTAAACTTCATCGAGTACGTGTGACCGATGCCAAGCGCGATTATGTAGGCAGTATCACCATTGACCAAGAGTTATTGGAGAAAGTCGGAATACTGCCCCTCGAAGAAGTGGAGATAGTCAACATCAGCAACGGCAACCGTTGGTCAACTTATGCTCTGCCAGGAGAGGCAGGAACGGGCTGCATTTGTCCAAATGGTGGGGGAGCGCTTATGTGCCAGCCTGGAGACATCCTGATTATATTCTCCTACGAGTGGTGCGATCGCACTGATGTATTACGCACAGGGCATACAGCGCGGGTTATTGTTGCAGATGAGCAAAATCGCTGTAAAGAATTTTTCCACCAAACCTTGACCCCTTACGAGAACAAAATTCTATTCGACCCTTCGCAAGCCCTTACAGTTAAGAGTGATAGTGAAAGCGCCAGCTTTGATTTGAAGAACTGCTTTGAGCATAGCATCGGCAGTCCGAAACAATAGAATTAGCAACTCTGGAATAATCTAGGGAGTTTTAACCAACTTTTTAAAATTCCCAAGAATTCCTCGATTTGATTAGCTAACAGCCATTTCCGAAAAGTATAGTCAAATATGTTTGAGACACTCAACTCAGTTCTCCAAGCTTATAAGCTGAAGCCGATTAAAGAAGCTGAGGCGGAACTAGAATCAGATGAAAGCAAACCCTGTATTGTTTTCTTTACTTTAGCGGACGAAAGACTTACATTACTGCTGGCTGCAAGTAGAATTTTACCTGAAAGTGCTTTTATAGTAACTGAACCGACTTGGGTAAAAGTTATTCAAGAAGGTGATAAATCTGTATTATACCTCCTTGAAGGGATTACCATGAACGAATTTGGTCAATGTTTTCACACCAAATTCAAAACTCCTCAGAGGATAACTTTTTTATGTAACTTTTGTACCGAAGCAGCTTTCAGTTTTTATGAACCAGTCCACCAAGAGAAGGCTCAAAAATTTCAGTTCTATGAAGGACTGGCGGACTGTCCGATGTCAAGTGGTATAGAACTGGAAGAATATACCAATGACAAACTGCATACCCGCTTACTTGCTGCTGCAAGAAATGTCAATGTACCTCAAACGATGGCTTTTGGCTTTTCTTTGGAGAAATATAGCCATCATCCCGTCACTCCAAAAGTTCAATTGATTTCCCTATCTAGAAATCTTTCTAGTGATGAAATTCGAGAATATCTGACGGCATTTCCGGCTTCTCAATTTGTGATTAAGCCTTCTGGAGCAAGGTGGATGGGAAGCCGACTATGCACTATTGAATCAAAAGATAATCTAGATAGGGCTGTTGAAAACTTTAAGAAATGTATGGATTCACTCCAGGACAATGATTGTCTGCTTGTGGAGGAATTTATCGATTCAAGCATTACTGATAATTGTAAGCTGGGTGCAAGGCTGAGGGTGTTTGTAACTCGCCGCCCCAATAATGTTGTTGAAACATCTGGAATTATCTGCAATCTAGGTTATGTTGACCAACCCATTAATGGAGATACTTCCGAGAGTTTTTCAATCGACTATGTGTGTAACTTGCTCCAGTTGACAAACGAGGAGAAGAATCATCTCATTGATAAAATTAACCGATTAGGTGAAGCGGTACTAGAGTCTATTAGTGGCTACGAAACGCAATATTTAAACCATGTACCCCAAAACAAGCAAACGGATTTTATTGGTTTAGATGTTGTTTTGAAAAATCACAAAGGTCAATTAGAACCGTTTCTAATTGAAGTCAACGATCACGATTGCATTAGCACCTTGCAGCTATACGAAGTGCAACATTCTCCCAACAGGACTGATATTCTCGATAAATGGGTGGAAACAATGTTGTACCGCTCCTATCAATATATGCTAAAAGGCAAGAATATATTGGTGATTGGAGGTGGAGGGTACTCAAAGCTGAATATTTTTGAATTTGCTAATCAAGTAGGTATTAATATTATTTTAGTTGATAGCGATTCTCAACATTTTGCTACCAGTTATAGCAGCCAGTTTTTCAATATTGATATTGACGACCATACCAAAGATATTGAAAATGCCCTAGCAATTGTGGAAGTCGTCCGCAATCATTGCATCACTGTGGACGGCGTAGTTACGTTTTGGGAAGATAATGTACCTTTGTCCTCTTTAGTCGCCAGCTTTTTAGGTAAACCAGCCAACGATTATCAAAGCGCAAGCATCGCTAAAAGCAAATTATTGACACATAAAAAAATTCTAGCTGATGAGTCCAATAAACTAATTTTTGACTGTAGAGAATTCTCCAATGGCGTAGATTTTCGGATATTAAATAATGTAGCGGATGTCCAGAATATTCCACAACATTACTATCCTTTAGTAATTAAGTTAGATACTGGAAGTGCTTCCTTTGGTGTAGAGGTAATTCAAACCGAAGAAGAATTATTAGCTAAGTTTGAAGACTATAAAAGCTATATTCAAACCGCCACACAGTATGGTGCTGGGTTAAGTTTTAAGTATCAAATATTTGTCACGCCTTACCTGCAAGGGTCTGAACATGATGTTGACCTAATTATGTTTGATGGTGAGTTGGTAGCTGGTTATGTAACTGATAATGGACCCACACTACCTACTCTCTGTAAGGAAATGACGGCTATTATGCCTAGTTTACTGGACAAAGAAAAGCAAGAGAATTTGATTCATGCCGCCTGGAAAGCCTGCCACAACGTTGGATTAAAACAGGGTATTTTTAACGTAGAGTCAATCTACACACCGCTGGGAGTAAAAATTTTAGAAATCAATGCTAGGATGGCTGGTTTTTATTTTCCTAAATGGGTATTTAATGTATGGGATATTAACCTTATCCTGTATTCCTACCTAATTGCTTGCGGTATCAAACCGTTTGTCAATAAAAACAGCTTACCCCGTATATACCACAATGGTTTTCTCTGTTACACCTCATTGCATAAGCATAGGATAGATGCAGCAAAACTGAAAGAGTTGTCATCCGAGTCAGATTTCTATGTAGTTGTTCTAGAGAAAGAAATACCCGCAGAAGAAAAATATGAAGTTCCCTATGCTTCTGTAGCGATTTGCTCTCAAAATATTGCAGAGGGCAAGCAGAAAATGAAGAGGTTTTTAGAGGAGCATTCTCTCACAAGGGAAGAATATAGATTCATCTGTGATGAGTAAGTTATTTTAATTCAATGGTTTTGCCAAGAGCGCTCGCCCATTAGTTGGTGTGATAGCGATCGCCATGTAGAGCTACAAAATTCCCCTATGCCTTACTTCTAAGTCCCCAAATGCTTTAATTGCGAAGCATTTGAGGGATATTTTTTGTATTCAAAACCTTGGAATTTTTACTGACAAAAAGTACAATTTTAGCTTTTTAAATTTAAGGTCAATTCTCCTTGTTAACCTAGACAATAAGATTTTTAGCAGTTAACATACAAAATAGCTGTATAAAACACGGTGGAAATCAGGGTTTAACGCTACAGAAAGAAGGGACTTCTACCGAGTTACTACCACACTATTCAGAGGCATTTTAGGAATCACTATGAGCGTGAATTACAGCGCCTTTGAATGCCTCAATCTAGGCAAAGTGAAACCCGATTAGGACGAAATAATTAAGGTTTGAGCTATTTCAACTGAGATTATGCTCTCAATCTGTTCACTTGAAATTTCCAGTCCTCACGACTGACCCATGTTGATTACTTAGCTCTCTGGACTGAACTGCATTACGGGAATAAGGAAGAGTTGTCAATAGAGAATTCACGTACACAGCCTATGCCTTTTTCCACAAGAAGTTAAGTAATTTCCAGGTTCTCCAGAGAAACAAAAGAGAAGATAGTTATTACTATACCCTGAGAAATTTTACCCGATTATCTCAAATTCAATGAATTTATTTGTTTTTTTGAAAGTAATTAATAAATATATTGCCTCTTATAGATGGCTAGCCCTTTTTCTTTGTAGCAGTCAGATTTTTGAGGCTTTATTTGAATCAGGGATGAGGATAAGCTTCAAGTTTATTATCGATGCAGCCATTGTTCCCCAAAATTATAGTCTTCTGGTTTTGATTCTCTTGCTCCTGGGCGGCGGAGCGATTGTATTTATAGTTGTTGGCTTGCTGGGCGACTTTTTATCAGCCAAATTGGGCATTCTGTTACTCAACAACATCCGCTGTTCTCTATTTGAGCGCATCCAGAACCTTTCAATGGAGTTTTTTGGGCGACGTTCAGCCGGGGATATAATTAACTGTTTCCAGGCGGATGCAGAGAAGGTAGAAAATAGTCTCATCCTTGGTCTGCCAGTTGTTATTTTTTGCCTGAGTAACATCCTTTTTTCGGGAATTTTCCTATTTTCCCTTAACTGGCAGTTGGCAGTTCTCAGTTGCATCGGTTTGACTTTCTGTGCAATTGCACCAGTAAACGTAGCCCGTCGTGCCACCAAAGAAGGCTATCATCTGCGGCAAAAGGAAGGACACATTGCCAGCGTAATCGAAGAGAATTTGCTCTCCCAATCCGTTGTCAAAATATTCGGTCTAGAAAAACGAGTCTCAAAAGATTTTTCTGGCCAGTTGAATGACTTGAAGCGGGTTTACGTCCGGGCAAAATTTCTGTCTAGCTTAGTGCAAAGAATTCCCAGTCTCGCTTTTGTCTTAGTGCAGCTTGTTATTTTGAGTCTTAGCGCCGTGATGACTTACTGGAATTGGATTTCAGTAGGAACACTCGTCTCGTATCAGGTTCTACTGCTGGGTTTGCATTCAACTATCCTCAACTTTACTTGGGGACTGCCTTATTTAATCGATGGAGTGACAGGACTGCAACGTATCGGCGATATTTTGGCGGAAATTCCTGAAGTTCAGGAGGCACCGGATGCGATTGATTTGCCTCATTTTCAGAGTGATATTTACTTTGATAATGTCAGCTTTGGCTACTCCAAAGATAGAGGCGGGGTGAAAAATCTATCGCTGAAGATTCGCCAAGGAGACTTTGCGGTATTTGTCGGTCAGAGTGGCGCGGGCAAAAGTACAATTGTCAATTTGCTGACACGATTTTATGACCCGGATAAGGGACGCATTCTGTTTGATGGTGTTGATTTGCGCGACTGCACTATACGCTCTCTCCGTTCTCAAATCGGACTGGTTTCTCAAGAGGTGATTTTGTTTAATGGCTCGGTGCGGGAAAACATCCGCATGGGGTATCTAGAAGCGAGTGACGAAGAGGTAGAAGCCGCCGCTAAATCGGCAGAAATTCATAATTTTATTTTGACTTTACCTCAAGGTTATGACACTCCTGTTGGCGACAGGGGGGGACAGTTATCAGGGGGACAACGGCAAAGAATTGCTTTAGCTAGAGCCTTGGTAAGAAATCCAGCCATTCTGATTCTGGATGAAGCTACATCAGCATTAGACCCCGCGACGGAAGCGGAAATCATGACAACTTTAGAGCGCATTGCCAAGAAATGCACGGTGATTGTCATTACCCACCGCATGGCTCATGCGTTGCGTGCGGACACAGTTTTTGTGATGGATAAAGGGTGCCTCGTTGTTAGTGGTTAACCTACGAATTTGATTCAACAAGGAGGAATCTATGTCACAGTTTGGCAACCAATTAATAGAGAAAATATCAATGCTACAAGGATTATCTGTACCTAGCAGTAAGCTATTTATCTGGGTGTTTATTCCCTACCGTATTACAGAACAAGGATTGATTAGTGAAGAATACGATACTCCTTCAGCTCGTCAGGAACTGGCAGACGTATTTGCAGAACTCGGCATCAAATGGAAGTGGCAGTCAATCACCTTTGAAAATATGCACGAAGTTGTTGAGGAGGTGGCGGCTTCCAGTAAGGAGTACATTCCAGTGATACTGAACTATTGTGCTGGGGATGAAGACCCCAACTTCCCTGGCACTTGCGTCATCAAACTACTGGAAGCAAAAGGCATCCTCTTTACGGGTGCAGATTCTACCTTTGATTATCTTTGCTCATCTAAACTCAGAATGAAGCGTGCCTTTGTCGAGGCGGATGTAGCTACTGCTCCTTACGAAGTTATTTTAGACTCCAGCCGCGTTCAGGGAGTTTGCGAACGTCTTGGCACACCTCTATTAGTTAAACCAGCACTCGGCTATGGCAGTATCGGAATTTCACTAGAGTCGGTTGTTGAAAGCGATGAACAGGTGAGTAAACAGGTTCAGCGATTGGTGCAAGGGGTACACGAGATGCAGTTTCCACCGGACAGCATCTTTGTAGAACGATTTATCAGCGGTCGTGAATTTACAGTTTTCCTGCTAGGTGATTCCCAACAACCGGAAAGCCTCAAAATCTATCCGCCGATTGAACTGGTGTTTCATTCCAGCTTGCCTGAAACCGAACAATTTCGGTCTTACGATAACTTCTGGGGCGAACACCTTGAAGAATCTTCATCGTCATCCTCGGAACCGTTTTACCATTGCCAATCAGTAGCTTTGGATTTGAGCGAAAAACTCTGCGATCTCAGCAAGCGTGCGTATTGTGCGGTTGGTGGCAACGGATATGCGCGAGTAGATATCCGCATGGACAAAGATTCTCAAGAGCTTTTTGTTCTGGAAGTTAATGCTAACTGTGCCATTTCTTCTATGCCTCTGACTGACTTCTCCGACCTAAACCAAACCTCCCTTGGCACTATCTTGCATCTGGCTGGTATCCCGTTTGCACAACTGATGTCAGAAATCATCGCGGAAGCTTTTGATCGGCATTCTACCAAGTTTCCTTTGGTCAGTAAAGCAGTGTGAACCTGTATCGATACTTACGGTCAACGCAGAGGCTTTTAGTAAACACTCCATGCTGCGATCGTTGCGGTGAAGTTCGATAGCGAAGTGCTGCCAGCAGCAGCACTTCGCCCCCAAAGGATACTGACAATGCGATTGCTTCGTCACCTTTGAATACAGCCTGCAACTCGCCAAGTCTAGATTGACTCCTTCATCAACCTTTACAAAAAAGCGATCGCTTCTTTTCTTTTATGACATCCTGTGCGCTAGTGCAATAAGACAAACAGTGTATTCCAGGGATTAACGACGACTACCAAGAGAAAAAATGGCAAATAATATTGATTCATCAACGCTTCAACTATTGTGCATTCATCACTTATTTGAGTCTCAAGTAGAACAAACTCCTGATAGCATCGCCGTGATTTTTGAGGGGGAAAACCTCACTTATCGAGAATTAAACCATCGAGCCAACAAGGTAGCGCATTACCTAATTTCTTTAGGAGTGGAACCGGAAGTTCTAGTTGGGATTAGTGTGGAACGCTCCTTAGAAATGGCGATTGCACTGCTGGGTATTCTCAAAGCAGGTGGTGCCTACGTCCCCCTAGATCCAACCTACCCGCAACAGCGACTGTCCTTGATGCTAGAGGATGCTCAGCCACCAGTGCTGCTAACTCAAAAACGGTGGCTAGAAAATTTTCCCCCACACGAGGCAAAAGTGGTTTGTTTAGATGCTGATTGGGAGGAGATTGCCCAATACAGCGAGCAGAACCCTGACACCCGCGTAACATCGGATAATCTGGCTTATGTCATTTACACTTCAGGCTCTACAGGGCAGCCGAAAGGAGTTCTGATTTCGCATCAAGCTCTAGCCAACCACAGTGTTTCCATTGCCAAGCACTATAATTTGCAGACAACAGATCGGGTTTTACAGTTTGCTTCGATTAGTTTCGATGTTGCAGCAGAAGAGTTATTCCCTACCTGGTTAAGCGGGGGTACTGTCGTTCTTCGTCCTGGTTCTGTAACTCCAACTGTTGCAGAGTTTCAAGCACTGATAAAGCAGGAAAAGCTGACTGTTCTCAACCTGCCTGCTTCTTACTGGCATGAATGGGTATCTGCTTTGTCTAGTTCGCACGTTCAATTACCTTCCACGCTGCGCTTAGTTGTTGTCGGCAATGAGAAGGTTTTGCCAGAGCGATTGATGAGTTGGCAGAAAATCGCTGGTAATCGCGTCCGCTGGCTTAATGCCTATGGACTGACTGAAACCACTATCACATCGACGCTTTACGAACCAGATATCTGGAAAGAATTGCCGGATGTCAACTCTGTACCTATAGGTTGTCCCATTGCCAACACCCAGGTTTACTTGTTGGATGAAAACAAAAAGCCTGTGCCTAAAGGGATGACGGGTGAACTATATATTGGCGGTCTTGGTTTAGCAAGAGGATATCTCAATCGTCCCGAATTGACGGCAGCGCGGTTCATCCGCAATCCTTTTAGTGATGAAGCCGATTCTCGCCTCTACAAGACTGGAGACTTAGCCCGTATCGGGAGCGACGGTAATATGGAAATCCTGGGGCGCATTGATAACCAAGTGAAAGTACGCGGCTTTCGCATCCAAACGGAGGAAATCGAAGCAACTCTCAATCAGCATCCACTGGTGCAAGACAGTGTGGTAGTGGCTCACGAAGAAAAATCAGGCAAGCAACGCCTCGTCGCCTATGTCGTTCCCAAACCAAAAAACACTCAGGTAGAACTCTGGCCCTGTCCGGGAGACTACCGAGTTTATGATGCCATCCTGTACTATGCCATGACTTATGACCATGTGAGAAATCATAGTTATGAGGTGGCACTTAAAAAAGTTGTTAAGGACAAAGTTGTTGTAGACATTGGCACGGGTAAGGATGTTGTTTGGGCGAAATTCTGTGCCGAACATGGCGCTAAAAAAGTTTACGCCATTGAGATGCAACTTGAAGCTTACGAACAGGCAACGAGTTATGTGAAATCTCTGGGGTTGTCAGACAAAATATCGGTAATTTATGGGGATGCCACCCAAGTGCAACTCCCTGAGAAAGTCGATCTCTGTGTTTCAGAACTGATTGGCGTGATCGGCAATTCAGAAGGGGCGGTTTCGATTCTCAATGATGCCAGAAGGTTTCTCAAGGAAGATGGAATGATGATTCCCCAGCGCTGTGTGACTAATATCGCTGCTGTTTATCTTCCTGAAACGTTTGCCAGTCAGCCTCACTTTTCGGAACTATCCGGTTATTACACTCAGCAGATTTTCAACCAGCTCGGAGATAAAATACCCTTAAGGGTATCTTTCCGAAATTTTCCTCAGTCAAACATCATCTCCACTGTAGATGTTTTTGAAGACTTGGATTTCAATCAAGTCTCTAATCCCGAATATGACCGACAGATAAGCCTGACCATCACTCAAAGTGGCAAAATTGATGGATTTTTGTTATGGCTTAATTTACACACGGTTGAAAATGAAGTCATTGACAGTCTAGCTTATGTCGGCAGCTGGCTACCTGTTTATTTTCCGGTGTTTTATCCGGGTATTGAAGTGGCGGCTGGAGACAAAATTGAAGCCGTTTGTAGCGCTCAGTTGAGTGAAGACCAGTTAAGTCCTGACTATCACATTCAAGGCTATTTGCTCAAACAGAGTGGAGAACGCATTGAATTTGAATACGATTCTTTTCTCTACAAAACTCCCTCAAAGAGCAACTTGTTTTACAATCGCCTATTGGCGCAAGAGTTGGTGTTAAACGAGCAACCGACTCCTGTAGAGCTATCCGATAAAAGCCTGAGCGCCTACTTGAAAGAGCGCTTACCAGCTTATATGCTCCCTGGAGGGTTTACGTTCTTGGAGTCCCTACCGCTGAATCCTAATGGGAAAGTTGACCGCAAAGCACTACCCACTCCAAGGGACAGCAGACGCATAGAACCAACTGCATTTATAGCTCCCCGTGACACTTGGGAACTTCAGTTGACTCATATTTGGGAAAATGTGCTGGGTATTGACCCCATCAGCGTTACAGATGACTTCTTTAACCTGGGCGGTGACTCTCTATCGGCAGTACGCCTGATGCTGGAGATTGAGCAGCATTTTGGACAGAAGTTATCGCTAGCGACGCTTTTTCCCAGTTCGACGATTGAGCATCTGGCAAGCATTCTGCGTCAGGCGACGGGTTCTCGCTTGGGTTCTCCTTTAGTACCGATTCAGCCAGGTGGTACAAAGCCTCCCTTTTTCTGCGTTCATCCGATCGGAGGCAATGTGCTTTGTTACCTGGATTTAGCTCGTCATCTGGGTGAAGACCAGCCTTTTTACGGTTTGCAAGCGTCGGGGATTGATGGGCAAGGGGAGTCAAACAGCCGGATTGAAGATATGGCTAGTTATTATATCGAGGCAATCCGCGAGATTCAACCGCAAGGTCCGTATTTCCTGGGCGGTTGGTCTTTTGGTGGAGTGGTAGCGTTTGAGATGGCTCAACAGTTGCATTCGTCAGGTGAGCAAGTGGCGCTGCTTGCTTTGATAGATAGTTCAGCACCCCAGCGTAACAGTCACCTGATAGAGGTTGATACTGCTGCCACATTAGCTTGGTTTGCTAAGGATTTGGGCAGTTATTTTGGGAAGGAGCTTGATGTATCGGTTAGCGCTCTCCAGTCTCTTGCGCCGGATGAGCAGTTGAGCTATGTGCTGGAGCAGGCGAGAGCGGCTAACGTTGTGCTTCCTGATGCTGGAGTGGTTGAAATTCGCCGTCTTTTAGAGGTTGTCTTGGCAAATCGTCAGGCTGAACGCAGCTACACGCCAGTTGTTTATCCAAACCAGATTACTTTCTTTCGTGCGGAGGAATCGTTTGGGTTAGAGAATTCAGACCCCACAATGGGTTGGAAGCAGTTAACGGAAGGTGCAGTGAAGGTTCATACAATTTCTGGCGATCATTACACCATCGTCAAGGAACCTCATGTGCGAGTTTTGGCTAAACGGCTAAGGAATTCTCTTGAGTAGGCACAGAGCGCTCGCGTTAGGGAGAGGGTGCATGGTTGCGATGAAGTGCGATCGCGTTGAGGAAGGGGTGCGATCGCATGGAATCGGGAGTGCGATCGCTGCATCGGAGAGAGGATGCGATCGCTGTTTGATGAGGTTTGAGGGGCAAGGGTCGATGCTTTGGAGAGAGGGTGCGATCGCTGTGGCAAAGTGCGATCAGCTTCGATGCTGCCAAAAGCAATCGCTCCTCTCGTAGCGCTTTACAATCGTTTACAGTCATCGAGTTTCGTCTACTTATCTTGCTACTCAATGACATCGCCTGAACGCAACTCGATACGCTTTACACTTCTACTTTTTGAGCGTTGTAATTAGAGTCATCCTTAATTGAAGATTGACTCTTGTCCCGATTCGGGAATTTTTCCCACAAATCAAACAGCCGATCCAAAGCATCTCTTTCATCCACAGAATGAAAGAGGATGAGACTCGCCCACGATTGAGTTGTTTGAATTTGATATCTTGACCTCACCCAAGATAAAAACTCTTCAAATTCTTGGTCTTGCTCACTTTTGGGTACGCCAAGTTGATTTCTCGCCAGCTCGTATCCGTAATAAAATGATTGAAAATCAAAGATTGAGTACCGACTCAAATAGAGGGTCGGTCTCTTTTTGATTTCTGGTAACAGGTCAGAAAAACTCACCATATGACATCTCCTCTCTGGTTTACATTACTCAAACTGCTCCACAATTACAAGATTAAGCCGATTGCCAGGGATGACCACTAAATCTTGAAACCATAGATCTATTGGTTTTCCTTCAGGATACAGGTTATCAAATACCCTTTCCACTCCTTCTATTTCAATCACAATTCCTTCATGGAAACCATTCGTAGCAATCTGTTGATTTGTTCCATCATCGTAAATAATCCCCTGCAATCCATGTGGGGAAAGAGTTTCAACTCGAATATGTCTGCCTTTAAGCTTTTGGCTCTTCAAGTAAGCTTTAATAGCAGTAGCACATTGTAGGCAAGTGCCAACGTCGTATTGCTCTGCGAGCGCCCTAATTTCCTCAATTTGATTCTCGCTAAAGATTCCTCCTTCATCGGTCATAAAAATATCGCTGTTGAATTAGATTTTCTGGGCAAGGGTGCGATTAGCCCAAGGCTACCGCGCTTTGCGCGATCGCTGTTTAATAGGGGAGAGAGAAGCAAAGATGCGATGCGACAGGACGAGAAAATGCGATCGCTTGAAGTCGGGAGTGCGATCGCCCTCACTCTCCCTCTAAAATTCCCAGCAGGATTTTGACTAAGCTATCCAAATCATCAGGTACTTTAAACAAATTGATATCTTGAGTAATCTGTTGTTGACTGCGTTCCAGTTTACCAAATCGCCAAACATCACCCATCGTCACTGCCCCATAAAACACATTTTGTTCCTCAATATGCGAGAGAGCAATTAGCTCAACCGCTAACTGAGTAAACCCTAAGCGTGAGGTCATCCTTTTTGGCTTCAATAACCAGTAAATTGTTGGTTGACCGCAACAGATAATCAAGATTGCCTTTGAGCCAGTTGTTGACGGTTAAAGGATATTCAATTCGCATTTTACATTGGCAATAACGAACCACCTCCAACATAATTGGAGATACCAGTGTTTCTCTTCTTGCCGTCTCATTACTCAAACTGATGAAGGGTAAAACGTCTTCTATTCTTTGCTTGAGTTCTGGCAGTCGATCTAGCTGCTTAGTTGTTTGAGGCAGAGATAGGCGGGATTTAATCAGTGAATAATTAAACTCAGCTAAAATGTCATCAGCTTCATAGGGTAACTCGAAGTAAGACCGAAAAGTGTAAGACTGACCTTCTTGCAGGATTTTGATTTTCGCCATAGCGCGTTCACATTCTCCAAAATTTCCATCATGACTCTTAATTAACCCAGAAGGAACTCTACCCAATAGCATTTTGCAGTGTTGACTTATTTAGCGGACACTCAGAAGTTGAAGCGGTGTCAGCGTTAGTCCCTATGAGTTTCTCAACCGTAGCACTTAATAAACCTGATAGGACTTGACGCCAAGCCTCAAGCTGTGCGGAATGTTCCTCTTGTTTGCACCACTGCGCGATCGCATTGCATAAGTCTTCAATCTTATCGGGTAAAGGTGCAATTAACTGAGCTAACTGGGCTAAGTCTTGAGAGGAAAAAAGCTCACGTTGATGATTTAAGAGTTCGATAAACGCAGCAATATTTTGTTCAGAAAATGAGTATGCTGCCTGTTGAACGACTTCCACAGGCAAATCTAACGCCTCAGCAATCACCTCCAAACTCAAACCCAACTGGAGCATACGCCATATAGATTCTAACTTGGCTTTTTGTTCGCCTCTGTGTTCACCTTCTTGCTTAGCTTCCTGATAAACTTTAGTTTGTTTCAGTTCATTTAAACCCAACATAGCTTCAATCTCCTCGCGGCTTTTTTGGGGTAATTTGTAAACGATGATTGTCTCAATTAAGTTGATGAGGTCACGTTTTGTCGTTTCATCAACTATCTGTTGCTGCGCTTGCTCGATTAAACGCCTTGCTAGTTCGGGTGCGGCCTGTTCCGTTTCAATTACTAGCTTAACAACACCAACCCCAAGCGAACTTTCTGCGGCTTCTCCTAACTCATCCAAGTAAATGCGTTGAACTCTACTTAGGAGTTCCCTAAATTGTAAAGTCTGTTCTCTTTCAATAGAGCGAGTGGGATAAATGACTACAACCCGCCAAGGATGGGGGGGTTTATATTGCCTCAAGTACAGGAAGAGTTCAGCAAATAAACGATAGTATAAATCTTCATCAGGCTGAAACTGAACTTCTAGCAAATAAAAAGGTTTGTCTTGCTCATGGATAGCGGGTAAAAATAAACCATCTAAGCGGAAGGCAAATTGTTTGACTTCGCGGGAGGTGAATTCATAAGTCGCGGCTTCCTCTGGAGAGTGATTAATCAGTTCAAAGAAGATACTGGGAAAGGTTTGAAACAGGTTATAGAAGAGGGTGTCGGTTTTCACGCGATCGCTGGGTACTCAGTCACAGGCTTGGCGACTAGTACTATCTCAACATCTCTGGCACCCAATCAACGTCAGGGCGACCTTGAAAAAATCAACAAAGTATGATAAGGCGAGGGGTAAACAGCGCGATCGCACGATCGCAGCAGCGTAACGAAAAGCGCCCCAAGCAAAAAACACCTCTAACTCGAAAAAGTCAGGATTGACCAAAAAAGGCAGAGGGCAGAAGGCAGGAGGCTTTTATGGATGCCTTCGACATGCAGCCCACGATAGCTCATGAGTAAGGGTATCAAGCCCCCAAGTTCAGTTTTTTCAGTGGCTCCCTTTCTCCGAGGGGTTTGAATCCCCTTTTGAAAGGAACATAAAAGCCCTCTGCCCGGACTGCGTCCCGCTACGCTAACGTACTTCTGCCTTCTTCAACTTCTCGAACCGTCTTAAAGATAGACCGTAATAACCTCAAACATGAACTCACCTATTGGCGGTCTGCAATGAGCCAATATCTAGACCGAAGTTAGGTTAGCCAAAATCGCCCAAAAAATTGCGCTGAGTTGAATTCAGGCAATATTCCCTGCATCCGCAAGTACGGTTCTGAAGACGAGTCGCTCCTGCTACGGAGCGGCTTAGCGCTCTTCTGTCACTCTGGGTGGAGGATAATGAGTTAAAACCGCTAAAAGCCAGACCTCGTATATGACAGAGCCACGTCCAGCCAAGCCGACCGTGAAATTTGTGGATGATTACTGCCAATGGTATCAATCCCTATTTCCCCCAAGTCAGAAGTTTTGAAGCTTTTAAAAACTTGCATATCGGGATGCTAGCAGATATTAAGAGAAAATCGCTGCCGGCAATAGCGAAAGTAGCGGGGCTAGATCAGGAACAATCCTTACACCACTTTCTCACGGTATCCCCCTGGCAGGTAGAGCAGTTGAGAGAGCAACGATGGCGGGAATTTAAGCGAATATTTTCAGATGGTACGACCCAGCAAAGATATATCCGTGAAATTATTTTTGGCAAGCGTCGTGCCACTCAGTTCTGGGAAATTACAACCGACCCTCAAACCTTGCCCAAAAACTCAACTTGGTATGTCATGACTCATGTCCGAGAAATTAAATATCACCAAGTGGGTAATCTCTACGGGTTGCTCCCATTGGGTAGAATATGGATTAAAGCAAAGTAAAAATGAACTGGGATGGGCGGATTTTCGCGTTACTGATTATACTCAGATTCAAAAATGGTGGGAGGTGGTAATGAGCGCTTATCTATTGGTAAGTCTGCACTCGGCTTCCCTCTATCCTCAACCTGATTTTCAAGAGGATAATAAGCCTTCTGTGGTGGTCAAGAAATTTTCTACTCATCTTTGGTGGGATGAAGGAACTGGATGGAAGAATTTGTTAAATAATCTCCGTTTAGTCCTTCAACCCTTTGTCATGTTTAACTTGATTCGACCTTGGCTCAAAGTCTTTCCAATTCCGGCTTTATCTTTGGGATTTTCACGGCTGATTGCCCTGATGAATTACTTTGATGGTGCAGTTCCCATGCCTCTACAAATACAAGAGTTTCTATTTTCTGCTGCCTAGAGTGACAGAAGAGCGTTAGATTAACCATACCCACCTTGCCATTGCTGAAGGTGGGGAGGATGTCAATCCTCTAAGTTGTAATCTCTAGCAAAGCTGTAGATTGTTTGAGGGGTTAAATTGTTGCAAATTGAGGAAGGTCGTACTGTGAGAGGGAATGTCTGTCGATCTAGCTGAACTTGTAAGCCAATCATGGGATCGACACCGGAAGACACTAAAAATTCGACGCGTCCCACCTGAGACCATTCGCTTAAGTCATCCAAAATTTTAGTGATCGCTTGTAAATAGGGATGATGGTCGTGTTTGTACCAATCCGGTGACGCTAAATTGGGCTGATCGAAGCCAATGTGGACGATTAAGGACGGTTTACTGAACAGAGCGATCGCAACAGGTCGTGCCTCCTCTTGCAATAATAAGTGCTGGCTGTGTACCAAATACCGCAGTTTCTCCAATCGCTCGTAGCGTTGCGTTACTGAACGGGGGACATCTTGCCATTTAATGGCGAGAGTCATCAGATAAGTCTGTAGCAGCATATGACCCAGTTTTTGAGCCTTTGTTGCTAGATAGCTGGAATTGTAGTCATTGGCTTCAATCAGCAACGGGACTCGGTCTACCACCTCAATGCCATATCCTCTCAACCCAGCAATTTTACGAGGATTGTTGGTAATCAATCGGATTTTTTTTACGCCCAAGTCGTTGAGCATTTGCGCTCCCATCCCATAGTCGCGCAGATCGGCGGGGAATCCAAGGCGCTCGTTGGCTTCAACGGTATCCAGTCCCAAGTCTTGCAAGGAATAGGCCTTTAATTTATTAATCAGTCCAATCCCTCGCCCTTCTTGACGCAAATAAACCACGACTCCCTGGCCGGCATTTTCGAGCATTTTTAGCGCGGCTTCTAGCTGCATACGGCAGTCACAGCGCAGCGAACCCAAGGCATCTCCGGTCAAGCATTCGGAGTGCATCCGCACCATAACCGGGTTGTCTTGAAATTCTGCGGGGTCTCCCTTGACAATCGCCACATGTTCTGATGTGTCCAGGGTGTTGCGGTAGGCGTAAATCTTGAAATTGCCAAAAACACTAGGTAATTGTGCGATCGTCTCTCGATGGACGAAGCGATCGTACTTGAGGCGGTAACTGATTAAGTCAGCAATGCTGATAATTTTCAGCTTATGGCGTGCCGCATACTCAATCAACTCTGGCAAGCGTGCCATTGAGCCATCAGGGTTTTGAATTTCACAGATAACCCCTGCTGGGTACAATCCAGCTAGTCGAGGGAGATCGACCGCCGCTTCCGTATGACCTGCCCGTTTTAGCACCCCCCCCTCCCTAGCGCGGATGGGAAAAATGTGACCGGGACGGCGCAAGTCATCCGGTTGTGTTGCTGGATTGATAGCAACCTGGATAGTTCGAGCACGGTCTTCAGCCGAGATGCCAGTAGTGACACCAAGGTGGGGGGCCGCATCAATGCTTACCGTGAATGCTGTCTGGTTGCTGTCGGTGTTTTTGTTCACCATCAACGGCAAATCTAGGGCGTCGAGGCGATCGCCCGTCATCGCCAAACAAATCAGCCCTCGCGCCTCTACTGCCATGAAATTAATCATGTCAGGCGTTGCAAATTGGGCAGCGCAAATTAAGTCCCCTTCGTTTTCCCGGTTTTCGTCATCAACTACCACCAAGGAATGGCCTGCTTTGAGGTCGGCCAGGGCGTCATCAATCGAGTCAAATTTAAACAAATCGGTTTCAGGCGATTCCACGTCCAGTGTCCGAGCGATAAACCCGTAAAGATTTCTAAAGTTTGTGTCTTCTTAAATTGTATCCCGCTTTGTTTAAGCACAGGAGTTGTAGGGGTTGTTAGGAAAATTTCTCGGAAAATACGCTTAACTTTCTACCACTAAAGTTCAATTTTGATACTAAAATGCAGCAAATGTTAATCCGTTTATGTCTTCAGCTCTCTTAGGAAAGAAATATTATGGGTGATTTGGGACGCCTGCCCGTAGGTATTATCGGCGCTTCAGGCTATGGTGGCGTGCAACTTGTACGGCTCTTGATGGATCACCCAGGAGTCGAGGTGGTTTATTTAGGGGGAGAAAGCAGTGCTGGCAAGCCCTATGCTGAACTATACCCCCATTTAAGCCATTGTGTTGACCTGACAATCGAGTCGATTGACTTAGACGCGATCGCGTCGCGCTGTCAAGCTGTTTTTCTCTCGCTGCCGAATGGACTAGCCCATCAGATGGCACCAACTTTGGTGGCAAAAGGATGTAAGGTTCTCGACCTCTCAGCGGACTACCGATTTAAAAACTTGGAGACTTACAAAAGCTGGTATGGTGGAGACCGACACGACCAGGAAACCGCCGCTCAAGCCGTTTATGGTTTGCCGGAACTGTATCGCGATCGCATTGCCGACGCCCAGCTTGTGGGTTGTCCTGGCTGTTATGTCACAACTAGTCTGCTCGCCCTCGCACCACTGTTAAAGCAAGGGTTGATTATCCCGGAAACAGCAATTATCGATGCTAAATCTGGGACATCAGGTGCCGGACGTACACCCAAAACGAATCTGTTACTGGCAGAAGCCGACAATTCCTTCGCGCCCTACGGGGTTGCCCGCCATCGGCATACTCCAGAAATTGAACAGATTTGTAATGAGTTAGCGGGTCATGAGGTCATGGTGCAGTTTACTCCCCACCTGATTCCCATGGTGCGTGGTCTTTTGGCAACTGTTTATGCCACCCTCCGCGATCCCGGTCTGGTGCGAGAAGATTTAGTAACCATTTATACCGCATTCTACCGCTCCTCTCCGTTTATCAAGGTCTTACCTGCTGGTATCTATCCTCAAACCAAATGGGCTTGTGGCACTAATCTGTGTTACATCAGTGTAGAAGTCGATCCGCGTACTGACCGGGTGATTGCGATGTCAGTCACGGATAACTTGATTAAAGGTCAAGCCGGCCAAGCCATACAGTGTCTGAATCTGATGATGGGTTGGGAAGAAACCCTAGGGTTGCCTCTGCTCGGATTTTATCCATAGGTCAACGACCCCACTCAAATTAAAAATTCTGAGTGGGGCTTGCATCTATAGTCCACCGCAATTCTTTGAAAGTTGGCAGTTGTTAGCGCAGCGGGGCGTAGCCCAAGTTCAACCTTCAACCTTCAACCTTCAACCTTCAACCTTCAACCCATTTCTCTTCAATGACTACCTGCCGAGGTGGTGATCTCAGAACGAGAGTCGAGCTTCTTCGTCTTTTTTGAGTCACCACCACCCCCCTTAAAGCGATCGCGAATCAAACTAATCACGATATATAAGATAGGGACCACAAACAGACTCAAAAATGTCGCGATAAACATCCCACCAAAGACTGCTGTTCCCAAAGATTGTCGAGACGCTGCCCCTGCTCCTGTGGCAATCATTAGTGGAAAAATCCCCAGCAGAGTGGAAAAAGCGGTCATAAGAATGGGACGTAGGCGCTGCTCCGATGCTTCAACGGCTGCTTTTGTAATGGGAAGACCTTGCTCTCGTAACTGATTGGCGAACTCCACAATCAGAATAGAGTTTTTACTAGCCAAACCTATTAGCATCACTAGACCAATTTGGCAATAGACATCATTGGCAAAACCCCGCATTTGCTGTGCCAACAAAGCCCCAAAAATCGCTAAAGGGACGGCGAGCATAATAATCAGCGGGTCAATGAAGTTCTCATACTGAGCCGCAAGTACCAAGAAGACGAAGACAAGTCCCAAGCCAAAAATGAGCGGTGCTTGACCACCCGACTCTAGCTCTTCTGCTGAAGTCCCTGACCATTCATAGCCCAATCCCGGCGTCAAAGCCTTTTGAGCGATGCGCTCCATTGTTTGAATCGCCTGTCCGGAACTCAATCCAGGGGCTGCTGAACCCGTGATTTCAATAGAGCGAAACAAGTTGTAGTGATTGATTGTTTGCGCTCCCGTAATGGGAGTCACCCTCACCAGATTGCCCAAAGGAATCATCTGATTTTGTGAGGAACGAACATACAAACTGTTGATATCCTCTGGGTTGGAACGATACTCGCTGTCTGCCTGGACATACACCCGATAAGTCCGTTGATCTAAGGTGAAGTCGTTGACATACTGTGAGCCGAGAAATGTTTGCAGGGTACTGAAAATTTCATCAATAGCAACACCCAGCGCTTTGGCTCGATTGCGATCCACTTCCACCAAAAGCTGAGGTGTGTTTGCCTCAAACGTACTAAAGACACGCTGCAATCCAGAGCTGGGTTGATTGGCTTGCATGAGGATTTGACCCATCGCTTGCAACATAGGGTCTAGAGTTTCATTACCTCTACGGTCTTGTAGTTGAAAGGTAAATCCGCCAGTCGAACCTAAACCTTGAATGGCAGGAGGATTAATGGGTAGAAGTCTCGCTTCAGAAATGGCGGAAAAAGCGCCGAACAAGCGACCGATGACTGCTTGAGCGGATTGATCGGGTCGAGTCCGTTCCTCCCAAGGTTTGAGGGTGGTAAAAATCAAGCCTTTGTTGGGGGAATTTCCACTAAAGGCAAAGCCACCTACAGCAAACGTCCCAATGACATCAGGCTCTTTGAGGATGATTTCTTCGGCCTGCCTCATGACATCGCTGGTATAGTTTAGCGAAACTCCCTCTGGCGCTTGTACGATGGTGATGAAATACCCTTGGTCTTCTTCCGGGAGAAATGCTGAAGGCACGACGGTGAACAGCCAAACCGTTAATCCCAAGAAGACGATAAACAGACCAATGACGACGGCTTTGAAGTGAGTCAGGAAGGTTAGCGATCGCTGATACCCCCTCCGTGTCCAATTCAGGAAGCCATTAAACCGATCAAACAGCCAGCCTATCGGGCCGGTTGGTCTTTGACTTTGACGTAGCATGAGGGCTGAGAGGGAAGGCGTCAAAGTCAAGGCTAAAAAGGTAGAAATCGCGATGGAAAAAGCAATGGTAAGAGCAAATTGCTGGTAAAGTGCACCCGTCGTTCCTGGGAAGAAGGCCACTGGAACAAACACGGCCATTAGTACGAGTGATGTGGCAATGACAGCACCGAAGAGTTCACTCATGGCTGCAGAAGCTGCCTGCCGAGGATTCAGCCCCTTATCCTGAATAAAGGTCGTGATATTCTCGACCCCGATGATCGCATCATCGACCACCATCCCTGTTGCCAACGTTAGACCAAATAAGGTCAAACTATTGATCGAAAACCCGAAAACTTTGATAAAAGCAAATGTGCCAATCAGGGCTAAGGGAATGGTAATCGAGGGAATGAGCGTCGTGCGCCAATCCTGTAAGAACACAAAAATTACAGCAACGACTAGTGCGATCGCAATTAACAGGGTAATGACCACCTCAGCCATAGAGGCTTCGACATAACTAGTCGTGTCAAACGCCACCCGATATTCCAGTCCCGGCGGAAACCGCTGGGAAAGTTGCTCCATTTCCTTTTTGACAGCATGGGCAACATCTAAAGCGTTGCTACCAGGAAGTTGATAGATACCTAACCCTACCGCGTCATTGCCTCGAAATCGCAGAAATGAATTATAGTTTTCTGCCCCAAGTTCCGCTCGACCCACGTCTTTAAGCTTAACTAGGGTGCCGTCTGGCTGCGTTTTTAGAACAACATTCTCAAAGTCGGAAACATTTGTGAGTCTACTGACAGCCCGCAGACTGAGTTGGTACATTTGTTCTTCAGGAGCTGGCTGCTGACCAATGCTACCCGCACCAACCTGTAAGTTCTGTTCTCTCAGTGCTTGGACGACATCTTGAGCCGTGAGTCCCCTACTGGCTAGCCGATTTGGGTCAATCCAGAGACGCATCGAATATTTGCGCTCACCGAAAATTCTTACATCCCCAACACCCTCTAATCGTTTCAGCGGATCGACCAGGTAAAGGTCAGCGTAATTACTTAAAAAGGTGTTGTTATACTCTCCCTTTTCCGTGTATAAACCAATAGCTAAGAGAATGTTGGTGGACTGCTTGTTGACCCTAACACCTGTTTGCTGCACCGCTTCTGGTAATTGCGATTGAGCAAGCGATACCCGATTTTGAACATCAACGGCCGCAATATCTTTATCCCGCGATGCATCAAACGTGACAGTAATTGAACTAGTGCCATCATTACTGCTACTCGAAGACATGTACTTCATGCCTTCGACGCCGTTGATCTGGCGTTCTAAAATGTTGGTCACCGCGTTTTCGACCACTTCAGCGCTCGCCCCAGTGTAGTTAGCTGTCACACTAATTTGGGTGGGGCTAATATCCGGAAATCGAGCGATGGGTAGCGTAGGAATACTGATAGCTCCCACCAGCAGGATAATTAAGGCGCAAACTGTAGAGAAGACCGGTCGCTTGATGAAGAAATCAACAAACATAGGGATTGGGGAGAGGAGTTGTTAGCGCAGCGGGGCGTAGCCCAGGTTGGAACGTTGACAAGTTGGAACGTTGTTAGCGTAGCGGGACGTAGCCCAGGTTGGAATGTTGAAGGTCGGAATGTTGAAAGTTGGAATGTTGAAAGTTTTAATCTTCAACCTGTAACCTTGTAACCTTCAACCTTCCTCCGTCTAACCATTTCCTAATGCTATGACTCAGGTTTAATAGCAGCACCATCCGACAAGTTCATCAAGCCAGATACGATGATTTTTTCTCCTGGCTTTAATCCTTCAAGAACGCGGTAATTGTTCCCTTGGATGTCGCCTAACTTCACTGGTTTTTGTCGAGCGATTAGTTGGGATTCTCCTTGCTGTTGAGCTACAAAAACAAAGCTTTGTCCAGCTACGCGAGAGATGGCAACGGTGGGAATGGCGACTCCAGGACTCCTTTCCCAAATCACGTTTGAGCGTACAAACTGTCCATCGCGGAGAAGACTTTCTGGGTTGGGAAAGGTGGCTTTGGCTAAAATTGCTTGGGAATTAGTATCAACTTGGGGTGATACAAAGCTAATACGACCTGTGGCTAAGACTTGGTTCGTTTTCCCATCTGTAAGCTGTATGGGGAGCCCCACTCGCAACTGTGAGGAGCGCTCAACGGGAACGGAAAGGCGCAAGTCTAAAGTGTCGTTCTGGATAATTGTAGTTAGGCTGTCTCCAGCTTTAACGTAGTCCCCCAATTTGACGGTTAAATCGCCAATAACTCCAGCAATTGGAGCGGTGACTCGGGTATCTTGTAGTTCTTCACTTTGGACTGATACGTTGGCTTGAGCCTGCTGAAGTGTGGAATTTTGCTGATCTATAGTGGCTCTTGCCGCTCGAACCTGCTCTTTGGCGGCATCGAGGGCAGCACGGGCCGCCTCGCGATCGCGCTGAACTTGATCGAGTTGCTGCCGAGCGAGAGCGCCTTGAGATACGAGTGTGGAAATTCGCTGGTATTGTTGATTTTGTAGGTCTACGTCAGCTGCTGCCCTCACTTGCTCTGCTTGGGCCGCTTTGAGCTGGGCTCGTGCATTGTCTAGTGCGGCACGAGTGGCATTAACATTAGCGATCGCACCCCCCACTTCTGCCTGATTTTTTTCGGGGCGCAGCTGTAGTATCGGTGTCCCTTGAGCAACGCGGGTTCCGGATGCCACAAAAATTTGACTGACTCGACCATCCATTTCTGGTCGTAAAACCACTCGCTTAGATGCTTCCAGAGTGCCGACAAACTCTGAACTTTCTTCAACTGTGCTAGTTTCCACACTTTGCAGTTTCACGGGAACAGCTTGAGGTTGCCCTGCCATTGGGGGTTGCCCACCACGGCTACAGGCACTCGTGGCAAAGCAGAGTAGAAGCACTGTCAGGAGTGACTTGCCAGAGAGCGGCGCATCGACTTTCGCCATTGACCTTGCCTTGGCTATTGTGATAAAGAGCTAAATTTTAAAGGATTTGGCTTTCGGGATTCTAAATTGAATCCATCTAAACGAGACGGGTGGGTTATATTTCTGTCTAGTATATCAGTCTGCTATAGATCTGAAGAGAAAAAAAATTAAGGAAATGCTTGAACTCGCAACATTAGGGCTTCTCCAGCGCGAACCCTTACACGGCTACCGCTTGAAGCAGCAGTTAGAGCTGTTTATGAGCAGCAGCATTAGTGTGAACTATGGAGCAATTTATCCCTTACTGCGGCGTCTGGAGGAACGAGGAGAAATTGCCACCTTGATGGCGGATCAAATAGAAGCAGCGCCTGGCCGCAAAACTTACTGCATCACTCCCAAGGGGAGTAAGCGCTGGTACCAAAAGATGATGGAGCATCCCCAGGAAAGTTGGGTCAACAGTCGCTCTCGCTTCTTCATCAAGTTTTTCTTCTTCAGCAATCTAGAGCACTCAGAACGGATTAAGTTACTACAGCATCGTTTGAGTGTCTGTCAGCTACGCCTGGAAACTCTTGAGGTCGAACAGCTCCCACTAACCGACTCGTACCAGAAATCTCTCTGGCATCACTGTCTCACTGTACTCAGAGAGGATATCCAATGGCTAAGCGAACAACTGGTTAAAGAACAAAAAGAAGGATACGACAGTAAACAGCAGCTCACATTTTAAGCAATTTCTTATCTTTTTAAAGTCAATCATTTGTAATGTGAACCAAAAAATTAAATAATTGAGCAGTATCGCGGCGTATCTACTAGTTGTGAGAAAATCTCGGAAATCCTTTACTCCAAGCAAAGACTTCAAAGAAGGCTTACCAAGCCTTCTGAAAAGTGTCCAGTGTGCAAATGACTGGTAAATTGGGCAAAAACAGCAGTTTTTTCAGACTAAAGATAACGTTTCAAAACTTATGCCAACGTTTAATCATTTCGTGGCTGTAGGTGTGGGAGCTGCGATCGCCTTAAGTTTAGTGAAATCCGATGCTTCCAACGAGTTATCCTCACTCGCTCAGACGCACGGTAACTTGACTGGAAGTGAGAACCAAGAGCCGCCTGTTGCACCGACCCAAGAGCAGCTCACCGCATCGGTTACAGCAGAGGGAACTTTGGAAACAGGAGGAGAACAAAAGCAGGAAGAGAATATTCCCTCTGCTTCCGAAACTTCTCTGGCTCTTGCTGTAGGAGTGCAGGGTGAGAATCTCTTCGGGTCCCCCTCAGTATCGACCCGTTCTCCCGTCTTGAAGCAATCAAAGGATGGAGCGATCGCACAAAATCAGCAAGAGCAACAAACTCAGTTCATTGTCGCTTCTGCCAATACCCCTCCTGTATATCCTTCTCCCTTCAGCAATCCAGTGGCTACTGACTGGAGCAAGCAGGTGATGAATCCAAGTTATTACGGCCTCGCCGCAAGACGCGAAGCCTTCCCATCGGTAAATCCGGAGTTAAAAAACGCCCGTGACATCCAGAATGTTACTGAGGAACAACATAAAGAACAGGCACTCATCGTCTGGAAAGAGTCTCAACAGAGCGTCCCCCGTCCTCTTTTTTGGATGAAACCCACAAAGGAGAACAACTCTGTTGTTGTCCCAGAAGAAGCGATGCTTTTCGCTGCCGCAACGGCTTCCATCCCTGAGCAAACCGTTCTTCTGTCTACTGCTCTGGCTACCCAGAACTCAGGGAAGAAGGATTCAGCATCCGCAATTTTCGCTCAACAGGCTCCTTCTAGCAATGGAGTTAGTGTTGCTCAGGTTCCCCGCCCAAATCGGGGAACCTCAGCACCAGAATTTCTTAATCCCAGCCCCAATCCTTTGCTGCTCCCGACCCAAAGTGAGGAAGTTCAGCTGAGAGCTACCCAACCCATTACGTTAGAACAAGCACTGGAACTGGCTCGACGCAATAACCAAACGCTACAGGAAGCCAGGATAACCTTAGAACGCTCTCAAGCCGCTCTACAAGAAGCTCTAGCCGCTGAGTACCCGACTGCCAGTGTGGGTGCAGACTTCACCCGTACAGATTCTGCCCAAGGTGAACTCGGGAATCGGATACGGCAACCGTTTCAGCCTGAGCAGGAGACAGTCGCAAGCTCCTTCACTGGGCTGTTGGAATTAACTTACGACTTATACACCGCTGGGCGTCGTCCCGCCCAAATTCGGCAAGCAGAGGAACGGGTACGTTTGCAGCAGCTAGATGTAGAACGTGTCTCTGAACAATTGCGCCTGGATGTCGCCCGGACCTACTACAATTTGCAGCAATCTGACGCGCAAGTTGAAATTAATCAGGCAGCCGTAACGGAGGCAGCTCAGAGTTTACGAGATACTCAGTTGCTAGAACAAGCGGGTTTGGGAACCCGATTTGATGTCTTGCAGGCGCAGGTGAGGCTGTCCGAGGCTGAGCAATCCTTGATCACAGCCTTCAGTCAGCAACGAGTTGCCCGACGACAACTAGTACAATTATTGAATTTAGCTCAGACGGTTGATGTTACAGCCGCAGACCCCATTGAAGTGGCTGGAGAATGGGACTTATCCCTAGAACAAACGATTGTTCTCGCGTTAAGAAATCGAGCAGAGTTAGAACAGTTGCTGGCGCAACGTAATATTAGCCAACAAGACCGACGCATTGCTTTGTCAGCGATCAAACCGCAAGCCTCTCTCTCTGCCAGTTACAACATCCTTGGAGTGTTAAATGATGAGGAGGGGCCGGCCGATGGTTTCACACTGGGAGCAAGGCTAAGGTGGAATTTCTTTGATGGGGGAGCGGCTAGAGCGAGAGCTCAACAGGCGCAAAGGAATATTGAGATTGCTGAAACTCAATTTACCGACCAGCGCAACCAGATTCGTCTTGAGGTAGAACAAGCCTTTGCCAGCTTAAATGCCAACGCGCAAAATATCCAAACCGCCAATTTTGCCCTCCAACAAGCAGAAGAAAGTCTGAGATTGGCACGCTTGCGATTTCAAGCGGGAGTCGGTACCCAAACGGATGTCATCAACCAGCAAACTGCCCTTACTCGTGCCAGAATCAACCGGCTCAGCGCCATTCTGGACTACAATCGGGCTTTAGCCGATCTGCAACGGGCAACAACCAATCTGCCAGACGGCAATCTCTATACCTTACCTTAGTGGTTCATCTCTTTTTCAGGGGGTTTATGAGGCAGATTGGGTATCACTCATCAAACGGGCTGTGATGGGTCATTAGTAGCAATGATTGCCGCTAAACCATCATGGCTCATGTAGTCCTCCTGAATTCGCAATAATTGTTTAATATTCCTTAATAAAATAGGGATAAGGTGACACTCAGGAGTACTGATGGCTAATATCAAGTTTGTCCAAGAAGGTCAGGAAGTGATTGCGGCGGATGGAGCTAACTTAAGAGAGAAAGCTCTGCAAAACGGCATTGACCTTTACACGTTCATGGGAAAGATGATGAATTGTGGAGGGTATGGTCAATGTGGTACCTGTGTCGTGGAGATTGTAGACGGCATAGAAAACGTTTCGCCGCGAACGGAGGTCGAAAAGCGGAAATTGAAGAAAAAGCCTGATACTTATCGCTTAGCTTGTCAAGTCCTGGTAAACGGCCCCGTAATTGTCAAAACAAAGCCGTAAAACGGAATAGACAGTTTGTCCCCAGAGCGTTGATGATATTCTAAAGATAGCGGGTTAAAAACGATTTAGAGGCAATAGTTCAATGCAAGTTAACGATTTAGGCTTTGTCGCCAGCATTTTATTTGTGCTGGTTCCTACGGTCTTTCTGTTGGTTCTCTATATCCAAACAGCTAGCCGCGAAGGAAACAAAAATTCTTAGAAACTATTGACAAAAATCCTATTTTTTGCTTTATGCGAGATAGGGGCTTCGTTTGTCATTACAAGCTATGGAGGGGTGCAGATGCACTCCTCCAGTTTTTTGCTTGACGAGAGACGTCAATCGACTGTTCGGGCTAATAACACGGGGCAGTTAGCATACACTCGAACGTAGTCTGATAATGAACCTCCTAGTAACCGATCCAAATCGGGTAAAGTCTTAGCAATAGAAGGACGGCGATCGGGAGAACCAATAATCAACAAATCGATATTCTTTTCGTCTGCGATGCGGCAAATCTCTTCCCCAGCCTTACCACTGCTGTTAATACAATGGGAAGTAACACCTAGTCTCCTCGCCTCTGCTACGGCTGGTGCTAGGATCGGGTCATTTTCGGCATTAGTGACCGTTTTGCTAGCTTGACGGGTGTCGGGATTAACGTGAACTAAAAATAGTTCGCCGCCCTTGACGTTTTGTACAAGAGACAGCGCTAGATTCAAGCTTTGTTGAGCTGAATCGGATTTATCCATTGCCACCATGATGCGCCTAACTTGCTTGACGTAGGTGTCGTCTTTAACCAGCAACATCGGGCGGGGAGACAATTGGAAAACGTATTGGCTGACTGAATTTTCCAAAATCGCTTCTAAACGCTTGAGTCCTCGCGAACCCATAATAATCAGGTCGGAGTCCTCTTCTTCAGCGATCTGAAGAACTACGTCTTTGGGTTCTCCCTGTTTGAGTCGGGTTGTGACTTGGCTAGGGTCTATCTTAATAGACTTGATGGCCTGTGCCAAAATCTTGCCTCCCTCTTCCAACTTTGCGGACATGGCGTCAGCGGTGATTTG
This sequence comes from Cyanobacteriota bacterium, assembly GCA_040756535.1. Taxonomy (GTDB): domain Bacteria; phylum Cyanobacteriota; class Cyanobacteriia; order Cyanobacteriales; family Coleofasciculaceae; genus JBFLZA01. The sequence goes on along the minus strand of JBFLZA010000002.1, from coordinate 1,420 downwards.
GGGAGACACAACATGCAAAAGAGTGACGGATACATTTTGCAGGGCAGGGATTTCCAGCAACATGTTGAGCATTTCTTCGCACAGTCCCCGACCGGCTACAGCTACTAAAATTTTTTGAATCATGGAAGTGTCTCTTTAAGGAGTTGTAAGTTATTAATGGTGGACTGACACTGTTGCCAGCAGAGCTTCAAGACTAGGAGAACCAATCCTCTGGGGAAAGGCGTGAGTCCTGATAGCGTTAGTTAAAGGTTGATTAGCCTTCCAAGAATAAGAATACTTTTGATATTGCTAGAAAAATTTGACAATTTATAAAATTCGTTACCTTAGATTTGGCGTTCTTGGATAGAAGCTGGTGGAGGCGTTTTCTGCTGTCGCCCTACAACTCGGTAGACTTCTACCATCTGGTGTTTCCCCTTGAGAGCTAATGGCCCCCAAGACTCAACTTCAAACTGCTCGCGGAGATGAATCAGAGTTTCTTTGCCAATAAGGATACGGCAGCTCGTGGGTTGGCGATGTTTCTCACAGCTTTCGAGGCGGGCAGCGATATTGACGCTGTCGCCGATTACTCCGTATTCCAATCGGTCTTTTCCCCCCAAACTCCCTGCCACTATGGGGCCGGTGAAAATTCCAATCCGCATCTGAATGACAGGTAAGCCACGACGCTGCCAATCTTGATTCATCTGTTCCAAGCGATCGCTAATCACCACAGCACAATCCACCGATGCTCTAGCATCTTCATCAATATCTCTCGTATCTAAGCGACGAGTCGGCACCCCAAATACGGCGATGACACCATCGCCGGTAAACTTATTGATGATACCTTGACGCTGGATTACTTCTTGGGTAATAACACCCAAAACTTCATTGAGCCAATCCAGCAAGGCTTCCGGAGTCATGGTTTCGGAAATGGTGCTGAAGTCTTTGATGTCGATAAACATCATGGTTGCCGTCAGACTGATTCCGGGTAACTTTCCCGACTTTAAAAGGCGATCGCGTCTTAGCCACAACTCTTGAGCAATCTCAGGTGAGGTGTTCTGCCCCAACAGCTTCATCACAATTTTTTGCTTTTGCTGGGCAAAATAGGCTCGACGAATAACGGCTGTGCCTGCTGCCAGAACAAAGCCCAATGCTGGTGCAGCTAACGGCACCCATCCCCCGTTAGTCAATAGATAAAAACAGGTACCTGCACAAACACCCAAGCCAGCCGTTACACCGATGCCTAATTTTAGGGGATGATACGTTACCCGTCCTAAGATGCTCCCGATCGCAATCCAACCCAAAATCCATAGAACCTCCGCCCAGTCCGACCAAAACCAAAACAGGGGGCGAGTACCAGAAGCCGCATCAAGGATTTGGCTAACCATCTGAGTATGAACCAACACCCCAGCCATCTTGGGATTTGCTTTAAGCGCAGGGCTAA
>JBFLZA010000001.1:0-51783 GCA_040756535.1 Cyanobacteriota bacterium | reverse complement strand
ACCCTGACCCCTACGGAATCGACACTTGGGATACTGAAAACGACGGCTCTGTGTTCGTACACATCATCAACAGTGAGCAGTACCAGGAGTTGACTAACCTCGAACCTCCGCCAACACCAATCACCGCTCAACTCTACACGCAATATGGGCTGCCTTGGTTCGCTCTCTACGACGAAGCTCAGGGAGACCTCCCAGCTTCTGATAGGCTGAGCAAGGTTAAAACAATTCAGACGCAAGATATTGAGCAAGAAATTGCTGTTGGACAAGATGATGAATCGGTTAATGTAGCTGAATCCCAAATCGAAAAGCTGCATCATCCATCCGACCAGCCGGGGTTATAGATTGACGTGATTCATGTCTTGTACAAAGGAGAACATCATGACTCACGATGAAGACGCAACAAACTTTGATGGATTACTTGCTAGTGACGATATTCGCACAGGTTTCATATCTGGAGCCACCTTTAAGAAAAAGGCAGTTCAGTGAGAGGAGTGTCGCCATGCTAGATGTCAGCCACTATCTAGCGGCACACCGCAAGTGAAACATACATGAAAGAAACACAATTTCCTGTGAACCTTGATATACAAGGGCTTTAAAATGTCTTTCTTACAAGGAACTTCCATTTGGTTCACGCAAGTGTATAAGTCGATAGGACTTGAATCTATCTAAAAGTAGAAGCAGGATAAGCAAGCAATTAAAGTCCACAGTAAATTTCCCTCACAAACGCCCATGCTTTTTTGGGAGGGCAACCGTTTAGTCTTTGGCAGCGATTATGCATCCCTACAGTATGCAGTAACGGTGATGCAGGTAATTGTCCGGCGAGTGCGTCTAGTTTATCAACAGGAAGCCAACTGCCTCCAGGTAATGAAGAAACTTGCAATTATTCAATTTTCCTAACCAAGAAAAATACAACAATTTTTCTTGTCTTGTTTGAAAACGCTATACGTGGATGTATCACTAGGAAAAATTAAGATGACTCGCAACCTCTACGCACTTCTTGTTGGCATCGATGATTATCCTGCACCAGTTCGCAAACTGGATGGCTGCGTTAACGATATTAATGCGATAGAAGACTATTTGAAAACACGGGTTGATAGTAGCCAACACGGCAACATAAAGACACTACGGAATGCAGAAGCTACCCGGCAAGCAGTTATCGATAGTTTTGAAAAACACCTAACTCAGGCGGGTAAAGATGATGTTGTGCTGTTCTACTTCTGTGGGCACGGTTCGCAGGAACCTGCCTCTCCAGAGTTTTCATATTTAGAGCGAGACGGTAAGCTGGAAACGCTCGTATGTTGGGATAGCCGCACCAGCACCAGGGACTTAGCCAATAAGGAATTGCGCTATCTGATTGCTAAAGTCGCTGAACGCAATCCACACATTGTCATAGTACTGGATAGCTGCCATTCTGGTTCTGGCACCAGAGATGTGGAGCAGAAGCAGAAAGTTCGCCATACTCCCGCAGATACACGACCCAGAAAGATTGAAGAATTCATTTTTGCTAATGATGTAGCACTCCGCTCTCAAAAGCACGGAGATAGCTGGGACTTGCCAGAGGGACGGCATGTACTGTTGGCAGCTTGCGAGGATCGGGAAAAGGCAAGTGAGTATTCCGGTGATGGTAAAACGAGAGGTGCTTTTTCTTACTTTTTGTTGGATTCGCTTAACAAAACTAATAGTACTCTCTCCTACCGCGAATTTTTCAAGGAAGTTAGTTCCCGTGTCCGCAGCCGTATCAAAGATCAAACTCCGCGATTAGAAGCTAATAATTCCGAAGATTTAGATAATTTATCATTTCTAGGTGGCTCAGACATTATTAAACCTCGCGAACCTTTCTTTACCTTGAGACACAATGGCACAAATTGGGAGATTGATGGGGGAGCCATACATGGTTTTCCCAAAATTAGCAATATTCCTATTAAACTTGCGCTTTATTCTCAAGGCAGTACTCCAGAGCAAATGCGACAAGTGTCTGAGGCAGTTGGTGAAGCGGAGGTTATTGAGGTGCTACCCGATAGGAGTATTGTCGAGTTCACCCAAGAGCCTCCAAACCTGACAGAAGATACCAGACTGAGAGCGATCGCTCTCAGTCTGCCGCCTCCGACCATTGGAGTTTATCTCGAAGGAGATTCAGACGCATTAGAACAGGTGCGGCAACAACTTCAGAGAGTAGGTCTCGGTGAGAAACCCTCGCTTTATATTCGGGAAGAAAACACACTGAATCAAGCTCAGTATCGTCTTTTGGCAAAGGATAGGCAGTATGTAATTACTAAACCATCAGACGATCGCCCGTTGGTAGAACCGCTGAAAGGATACGACAAAGCCTTCAGGGCTGTGAAGAATCTGGAACACATCGCCCGTTGGACAACAACGATTGATTTGGCAAATCCAGAGAGCCAAATTCCTGCCAATGCGGTCAAGGTTCAGATCTATCGCAATGGCGAGGGCGAGGAGGTCAAAGAACCCCATCTGCGGCTGGAATATGAGTACAGGAACGATGAATGGCATCAACCGACATTCCGGGTTAAGCTGACCAACACTTACGAACAACGGCTTTTCTGCGCCATTCTGGATGTAGCGGAAGACTATTCTGTGAATGTTCCACCTTTATTCCCTCAGGGCGAACTGTCCTACAAGGGTGGTTTGTGGATTGAGCCAGGAGAAGAAGTTGATGCCGCTATTTGGAACGGCAACCGAAAAATAAGGGATGATATCCCCGCCAGTGTGCCAGACAAGATTTGGAAAAAGGGAGTTACCGAATATCAGGATGTCTTCAAGCTGCTCGTCAGTACGGCAGAGTTTGATGCCACCCTTCTTTGTCAGGATGATTTGTCATCTCGGAGTGTTGAGTCGAGTGGTGAGAGCCGAGAGTGTCCCAGTCGCCTTAATACACTTAATCTGTTGATGTATCAAATTCAGACCCGACAATTTGGTGTTGTTGAGGAGATCGATGATTGGGTAACCAGGCAAGTTAGCATCACAACGGTTCGACCTAAAGATGCGGTCCCACTCAATCACCAAGCTCCTACTGACCTCTCCTTTGGTGTGACAATTCAGCCCCACATCGGTTTACGTGCAAGTGTTCGCCTATCCTCTGTTCCACCATCAACCCGAGATATAGGCAGTCCCACTTTGCCGCCAATGTTGGGTGACTACACGCAGCCCTTCCAGTTCACCGCTAGCCGAGGAGTTGATTCAGGGTTAAGCGTGCTGGAGTTGCAGGTGAATGACCGTGAGACTATCGAGACTGTGACTCCGGAAAACCCATTGGTTCTGTCGGTTAACAAGTCTATTGCTCAGGATGAATACATTCTTCCAGTTGCCTACGATGGGGAGTTCTGGCTGCCTTTGGGACAGGGGAAAGGAAAGGACGGTAAAACCGAGATTCGGATAGAACGGATACCGACACTAGATAGTGAGCAAACATCAGGCGAGAAGAAACGCAGCCTCGGTGGTGCAATCCGAATCTACTTCCAAAAGGTAATATACGAAAACCTGGGACATGAGTCTCCCTATCCTAAGCTCAGAATTGCTCGTGTTGCTGAGGATAGAACTGTCAGCTATGAGGAAGACGAGCAGCAGATCAAAGCAGAGGTAGCGAAAGCCCAATGCATTGCCCTCTACATTCACGGCATTATCGGCGATACGGAAAGTATGGTGCCGAGTGTGCAACAAGCCAAAGTGGTGGCGAATGGACAATCCCAAGTCCTCGCTGATATTTATGACTTAGTGCTGACATTTGATTATGAAAGCCTGAACACGCCGATTAAAGAACTTGGCAAGCAACTCAAGGATAAACTGGCTGCTGTCGGATTGAAACCCAATCATGGTAAGACGCTGCATATCGTGGCTCACTCGATGGGCGGATTGGTTTCTCGCAGCTTTATTGAGCAGTGGGAGGGCAATCAAGTCGTACAACATCTAATTATGTTGGGGACTCCCAATGCTGGCTCACCCTGGGCTGTCGTGCAAGACTTGGCGACTTTCGCGCTTGCGGCTGGATTAAATGGTTTGTCTTCTGTGGTATTCCCTGCGAAAGTACTAGCCGATCTGGTGGCATGGATTGAGGAGAAGGATGTCAACCTGGATGAGATGCATCCTACCAAATCGAAATTTCTCCAGGAGTTGAAGGACTGTGCCGATCCGCAGTGTCCGTACAGTATTATTGCTGGAAACACTTCGCTGATTCCTCAACAAGAAGAAGCAATTAATCGACTTCAGGCGGCTCTTCAACGAACCTGGCGTCGAGCCATTGAGTTTCCTTTCATGAAGGAAGCTAATGATATTGCAGTAACTGTGAAGAGCATTGTGAGTGTACCAGAGGAGCGATCGCCTGCGGCTTACATTCAGAATCAAGTGGCTTGCGATCACTTATCATACTTCCGACATCCCGCTGGTTTAGATGCCTTAGCAAGGGCTGTGGCGCGGGCTTTTCCCGGTTATTCAGGTCCGACAACTCCTCCAAAAACGCCTCCCCCTCCTTAGCCCAACCCGATTGCTCCAGAGGGGAATACAGGCAAGAGAACCACTTCATCTCAATCGCCTCAGCCGCCAGGAAACCCTCCCGTTGCTTCAACAAGTCAACCCAGTGCGCGATCGACCTCAGAAATTATGACTTCACCAACTTCTCAATCAGAATCAGGCTTTGCGAACAGCTATGCTGTGGTCATCGGTATTAATGATTACCACTCAGGAGTTCCTCCACTGCGAACCGCAGTTAACGATGCCCAGAAAATCGCTGAAATTTTGGAGAGTGAACACGAATATACGCTAATTTCGCCATCAAAGCCAGCCAGTCAGATTGAGAACAAGGCGTGGCTAGATGAGAATGCAACCTTAGAAAACCTCAACGCTCTGTTGAAGACTCTCAAAGAAACCGTTGGTTCAGACGATCGCCTCCTGTTCTATTTTGCAGGACACGGCATTGCTCTCAACAGCGAGGACGGTCCTCAGGGTTTCCTGATTCCGCAGGATGCCAAACCTGGGGTTATGAATAGAAATACATATCTATCCATGAGCCAGTTGAGGAAAGTACTGGCGGAACTACCCTGCCGTCACTGTTTGATTATTCTGGACTGCTGTTATTCAGGTGCTTTCCGGTGGTCTAATACACGACAGTTTGGTCATGTCAGGGAGATTTTCAGGGATAATTTTGACTTGTTCATTAACGATCCGGCCTGGCAAGTTATCACTTCTTCAGCACACGATCAGACGGCTGCTGATGAGATGGTACTGGAGAATAACCGTGATTTTGGAAATGCAGAGCACTCCCCCTTTGCTATTGCTTTGATGAAGGCGTTAAGAGATGAAGCCGCCGATACATATCCGCCAGCTAAAGATGACAAGCCAGCAGGCGATGGAATCATTACTGCCGATGAACTGTATCAGTATGTGCGATACCAGATCGAGCTAGAAACAGCTCAACGCAACAAACGTCAAACTCCTGGGTTATGGATAGTAGACGAAAAACACGACAAGGGTGTGTACGTTTTTCTCACAAAACACTTCGACAAAACGAAACTGCCTCCTGCTCCTACTCTGGAGGATACCAAAGAAAGCAATCCCTACCGAGGCTTAGAATCCTACGAGGAAGAGCATAGCCAACTGTTCTTTGGGAGAACTAAGTTAATTGAAGAACTTTGTGATCGCGTGTGCGAACATCCCCTAACTGTTGTCTTAGGTGCGTCCGGTTCTGGTAAGTCAAGTCTAGTCAAAGCAGGTTTGATTCCCCATCTCAAGCGATCGCCAGAAGAAGCACAGCAGTCGCAGGTATTGGTATCGCTCCAAGACGGTCAAACTCATCGTCACAAACACGAAAAGTGGGAGATTCTAAAGCCGATACGTCCTGGTGAGTCACCTGCAAAGACTTTGGAAAATGCACTCGAAGGGACAAATCTGGATACCATCCCTACTGGGACAAAATTCCTGCTGGTAATTGACCAATTTGAAGAGTTAGTGACGCAATGCCGCGATCAGCCTGAGCGAGAGCAGTTTCTGCGACGACTATCAGAGCAACTGGAAAAGTATTCAGGCAGATTACACCTTGTTCTCACGTTGCGGTTAGATTTTGAACCCCAACTGCGAGAAAGCGTTGAAGCTGAACTCAAAAAGCATAAAAATTTAGCATCGCTACTGAACGCTCAACAGCCTAATCAATCAAAAGGTGTTGAATCGAAACAGCAATTTGAGGAACGTATTTGGAATGCAGCACGATTTATCGTACCACCCATGACGCGGGAGGAGCTGCAAGAAGTGATCGAGGCTCCTGCGGCGGTCAAAGCTATTCAATTTGGCTCGGATAAACCAAACAACCGTACTCTAGTTCAACAACTAATTCATGAAGTTGCAGATATGCCAGGAGCATTACCCTTGCTATCGTTTGCGTTGAGTGAACTTTATCGCAAGTTAGCAACGCGATTCATAAACGCGCTGAACAAGGGCGAGATTCCTGATCGCACCATCACTTGGGCGGACTATAACGAGTTGGGTGGCGTAACTCAGTCAGTTACCAAAAAGGCAAATGAAGTATACCAGAGTTTGTTAGAGAACAATCCAAAAGAAAAAGATGCGTATGCGCGAACAATCCGCAATGTCATGCTTCGGATGATTTCTCTAGAAGGAGGTGAGATTTCTCGCCGCAAATTGGTGAAATTAGAATGGACGTATGCCGCTCCGGACGAAAATAATCGAGCCGATAATGTCATTAACAGCTTCGTTTTTGAGCGACTTCTAGTAAAATATACGATTCCCGACCCGCTACAGCCAGCCAATACCGACGAAGTTGAATGCGTTGAACCCGCTCACGATGCCTTAGTACGTGGGTGGGATAAGCTACAGAAATGGCAGCAGGAGGAGCAGGAAGATTTACCTCTGCAACGGCGGCTGACACCAGCGGCCATTGAGTGGAAAAGTAAGCAAGAGGCACGGTTTCTTTGGAATGCTGACCCCTATCTCGATGTCTTAAAACAGGTACTCACATCTGAGAAAGACAACTGGTTTAACCAGGTAGAAACTGAGTTTGTCCAGAAAAGCGTTTGGCGAAGACGTAGAAATACTAATTTGCGGTGGGTGATTGCGATCGCAGTTATGCTGGGCTTGAGTGGGCTAACTTTCTGGGCTTTAATCAATGGGCGGCAAAAACAAATAGAGCAAATCCGTACTTTCCAACAATCCGCAGAAGCCAATTTGAAATCCAATCGTGATTTAGAAGCAGCTATCGATATTTTGCGAGCCACAAAAAACCTTAAGGGTTCATCTTTTTGGGGGCTGCTCAAACCAAACGAAGAGCTGGCACAAGTGAGAGAAACGCTGTCCAAGGTTCTTTATACAGTGAAAGAACGCAACCGACTACAGCTAGATCGAGGGAGTGTCTATCAGATAGCGTTCAATCCTAAAAGGAATTTACTAGCAACCGTTGGAGGTAGAGGCAGTGTTAGGCTCTGGGATACTAGCAAACCCCAACAACCGAAACAAATCCAGCTTTTTTCGGCAGAGACAAAAAAGCTGGTCTATAGCTTGGCGTTCACTAATGATGGCAAGCAACTGGCAACTGGTGCAGAAGACGGTACGGTCAAGCTGTGGAAAATTAACGAGAACAACACGGTAGATACCGCTTCTGGTAAAGAGATCCTTACCTCAAAGCAAAGTCAGCAACAGATAATCCGTGATGTGGAATTTACTTCTGACAGCAAGTTTCTGGTAACGATTAACGAGGACAACAAAGGGAAGCGCACAATCAAGCTATGGGACAGGGTCGCTCAGAACAAGAACGACATCAGCCAACCTTTTAACTGGTTGCTATTTTTTGGGAACCCTTTTGGCTCCTTCCAGGACAACTGGCAGTTCAAGCCAAGTAAAACAACTTTGAATACTCAGAGCTGCGACCAGCTCAACAAGGGCGAGAATATCTATGATGTGGCGTTCAGTCCTGACAACAAGTTACTGGCAATCGTTGGAGAGAGCGACAGAGTCATACTGTGGGACATCGACGGCAAAAAGTGCAGTCTAAAACCCACCGATCAAAAAAATGTCTATAGCGTGGCCTTCAAAGATAACACCAAGCTGGCAATTGGTGGACAGGATAACACGGTCAAGCTATGGAACATTAAAAATAGCAAGTTTGATGGGAATCCAGGACAACCCCTCCCTTTAGAGTCCCAGCAGCAGCCAAAGCAGTCAGAGTATATATTTAGCATGGCGTTCAGCTCTGAGAGTAAGCAATTGGCAACCCTTGGAATGGACTACACAGTCAGGCTGTGGGAGACTTCTAATTCCCAAGAAATTGCCAAAATCGAACCGCTTGAAGGGAGTATCGAAGACATAACAGTTAAGAGCGTGGCCTTTAGTCCTAACGGTGAGAAACTAGCGACTATTGCAGGGAACGGCACAGTCAGGCTGTGGAACGCCAAGTCGGGCGAGTCAATCAACCTACCAACGAGTAAAGGAAATCTATTCTCAACGGATCGAAAAGATGTCAATAGCGTGGTATTCAGCCCTAAAGATAGCCAAGTCTTAGCAATCGCTACAAAAAACGGTGAGGTTAGTCTTTGGGATACCTCCTCAGGTAAGCAGCTCGACTACACCCACCCCCTGAAAAAGAGTATCGAGAGCATAATGTTCATGCCTGACGGTAGCCAGCTAATAACCGTTGATGCAGTTGGCGTTGCTAGGATAGTTGACATTGACAAAAATACGATGAGGTTCAAGAGGGAAAACAATTCCCTATCCATCAGACAATATCCAACGAGCCTAGGGTTTATTGAGAGCTTGGCATATAGTCCCAAGGATGGTAAGTTGGCAACGCTTGTCAAGGGCGGCAGTATGGTGAATCTATCGGATCAATCGGGTAAGCTGCTCAAGAAAATTCCAATGCAGCCCAACAGTATAGCAATAGATTTGGCGTTTAGTCCTGACGGCGAGGTACTAGCAATCGGTGGAAAGAGCGGCACAGTTACGCTGTTGAAGAAGTTGGGCGATCCGATCAACCAATTCCAGACACAGTTCCAGACACAGCAAGAAAACATCAATAGCTTAGCGTTCCATCCCCATAACGCTAAGCTACTGGCGATCGGCGGAGACGATGGCACTGTCAGGCTATTAGACATATCGAGCAATAAACCTGCCCCATCACCAGCACACGAAAGGGATGTCAAGAGTGTGGCGTTTAGTCGTGACGGCAAGGTACTAGCAATCATCGGAAAGGATAGCACAGTTAAGCTGTGGAACATTGAAGATGACGGTAATATCAGGCGGAAGAACACCTCGAACCCCGAACTTTATAAAAGAAGAACCAAGCTCGTCGAATTCAGTCCCAAAAATAATCAACTGGCAACTGTTGAAGATGACGACATCGTTAGGCTGTGGGACTTATCAGGTAAAAAGCCCGCTCTAATGGAGATAAAAACAGAGCAAAAAAATATTGATCTTATAGCGTTTAGTCTTGAAGGAAATCTACTGGCAACCCGTGGAAAGGACGAAGGGACGATCAAGCTGTGGGATTTCAAAGATGACGAATTCGTGCCTCGTTCTATTTTGAACACCGACTTCGACAAATTCCAAAACCAGCAGAAAATCTATAGCGTGGCGTTCAGCAGTGATGGCGCTCGAATGGCAACTACCTCAAGGGAAAACGATAACGCCCAGTTGTGGGACACTGATGGTAAAAACCTGGGTGAATTCCCAATACAGCAAGAAAGAGCTTATGTGGCGTTCAGTCCAGACGGCAAACAATTAGCAACTGGTGGAGAGGGCGGCAAGATCAAGCTATGGGATATTCAGGGCAACCTGCTCAACCAATTCCCAACGCGACAACAGAATATCTATAGTATAGTGTTCAGCCCGGACGGCAATAAACTAGTAACCATTGGTTCATCAGAGAAAGAGGAGAATTTAATCAAGCTGTGGGACACCTCAGGCAACGAACTTAAACAATTTGAAATGCAACAAGAGGCTATTAAGAGAGTAAAATTCAGCCCTAACCGCAAGCAACTAGCAACCTTTGGAACGGATGGTCAGGTTAGGGTATGGCAAGTTGGTGAGGTGGAGGAGCTGAGGCAGCAAATTTGCTATCTAGTGCAGGACTATCTACAGAAGAATCCCAATCTCGATGAGAGCGATAAGCGTCTTTGTGACGACTTTAATAAACAGAAGCAAACAACTACTATCGCTGACGAAACCCCTGTGCCAACCGTCACTAATCCTAACAATCAGGCTCAGAATGTTCCGTCTCCAACTCCTTCGTCTAACAATGGACAGGATACACCAAGCTCATCTGCTCCTGCTAATGCCTCAGTCCGTCCTCAGAATGTTCCGTCTCCAAACTCTTCGTCTAACAACGGACAGAATAACTATAGGCAAGCCCCTAGCGATCGCAAGCAGGCGAGCAAGCTCAACTCAGTTGATGTCTACATCAATCAGGGCTTAACCTACCACAGACAAAGAAATTACCAACAAGCAATCAGCAACTATAGTCAAGCGCTCGCTCTCAATCCCAATAGTGATAAAGCTTACAGCAATCGGGCAGCCGCCTATAACGAGCAGAAAGATTACCCCAAAGCGATCGCTGATAGTAGTAAGGCAATTAGTCTTAATCCGACTTATGCTAATGCTTATATCAATCGCGGAATAGCTTACTACCATCAGGGCAACTCTCAACAGGCGATCACAGATTACAACAAGGCGATCGAACTCGCTCCTAGTAATGCCTTGGCATACACTAACCGAGCACTAGCTTATACCCGTCTGGGAGATCAACAAGCAGCCCAGGCAAACCAACGAAAAGCAGAAGAGCTTTCTCGACGCCAATCTCAGTAACAGTAGGGAAACATAACAAACAAGCTATAGGGACAATGAAAAACCTATAGCGGTTTTCATTTCGATGGTATACACCTGATGCAAGGCAGTCCAGACACTAGGCATGGAGGAAACGGCTCCTCATTTACCAAGCCGTCTTATTCTATGGCGGCGTTCCCACTGTGATGGGAGTGTCGCTATGCAAGATGTGAGCCACTATCTAGCGGCACGCTGCAAGTGAAACATGAAAGAAACGCAATTTCTTGTGAACCTTGATATATAAGGGTTTCATAATGTATTTGTTAGGAGTAAACTTCCATTTTGCTCACACAAGTGTATAGGTCGATTGGACTTGAATCTATTTAAAAGTAGAAACAGGGCAAACAAGCAATTATCTTAAGCTTCTCCTTGCTTCCGTTCAACAGAAAATTACACAATCAAAAGAAACATTCTTGTAAACCTCAAACCTTATTTGGTAAAAAGTTCCATGACTCTGTTGCCAAAAACAAAATCATTGCCACGAAAAATAGACAAACTTTATGCTATAGGACTGGTGGTGTGTTCAGCTTTAACCACATCATTTTTACCATTTGAATCTAGCTACGCTTACAGTGTCTTCAACAAAAGCGGTTATATCGCACAAGCAAAACAGACAAATCTGACTCGATATACCGTACAACCTGGTGACTTTTTATCACTGATTGCTGAGAAATTTTACGGAGATGGCAGTGAAGCGTCGTGGAGAAAAATCTATGAGGCTAATCACGATGTGATTGGACCTGACCATACTCAACTCCAAGCTGGGATGGTGCTTGTTATACCTGGAGCTAATCAGCCTAAGCCCACGCCGGGTTCTAGCAAGGGAAGTTACAACGACTTTTTGAACGCACTTGCAAAGAGGGAAACAGGACCCGGAAATCCAACTTACAACAATACTAATAATCTATGGGGCTTTATCGGCAAGTACCAATTTGGGGAAGCTCTACTTATTGACCTTGGGTACTACCAAGCCAATTCTTACTACGGACAACCGGGTGTTGACAAGAATTATTGGCGCGGTACATGGACAGGAAAACATGGAGTTAATAGCAAGGAAGATTTTCTGAATAATAAGAACAATGTGCAAGAAATAGCTATTCAAGAGGCTATGCAATACAAGTGGGTTCTGCTCAAAAATCAACTGAATGGACGCTCCATAGAAGAATTTATCGGACAAGAACGAGGAGGAGTATTGGTCACCAAATCCGGAATTCTTGCAGCTGCCCATCTACGTGGCGAAAAAGGGGTGTCCAGGCTGCTGCTTAATAATGAGGTTTCTCAGGATGAAAGTGGCACTTCTATTCTCGCTTACTTAAGCGAATTTGCCGGATACCAAACTCCATTCAACTAGGTCGAGAACAAACAAAAGGGCTTTCATCTACCGTTACAGAAAGTGCGCTCGCTCTCACTCACTTTTGGATTGTTTTTCAGATAATCACCTACCCAATTGCAACCATCAACCAGTAGCTGATTTGACTCCAAGCCCAAATCCCACATAATTAATTTTCCGGCATTGTCAGCTGAGGCAAGGGTATGACCATCGGGGCTGAAATTAAGGCTCCAAACAGAATCATCGTGTCCCTTGTAGGTTTTCAGTTCCTTACCGTCAAGACTCCAGAGTTTAACAGTCTTATCTAAACTGGCAGTAGCAATTACTTTTCCATCTGGACTAAATCTGACACGAAAGACTCCAGCATCATGCCCTTTAATGGTTCTAATGAATTTACCTTCACTCGTCCAAAGCTTGACAGTTTTATCCTCACTGGCAGTAGCAATCACCTTGCCGTCGGGGCTGAAACTGACACTATGAACTCCATCTTCATGTCCTTTAAGGATTTTGATTGGTTTACCTTCACTCGTCCAAAGTTTGACTTTTTTGTCCCAGCCAGCGGTGGCGACAATTTTGCCATCGGGACTAAAACTGACGCTATTAACCCCTTCCCCATCTTTATCTTTTGTATGTGCCTCAATGGCTTTGAGTAGCTTGCCATCTAAGCTCCAGAGTTTAACAGTGCCGTCATGACCAGCAGTGGCAAAAGTCTTGCCATTAGGACTGAAACTTACCTGCCAGATCCATTTTCGTTCGTGTCCCTTGAAATTTTTAATTTTCTCTCCTTGGCGACTCCAAAGAATCACATTTCCATCACTAGTAGCGGTAGCAATTATTTGTCCATTAGGGCTAAAACTGACGTGAGTAAACCAGGTCTCTGGGTTTTTCAGGAGTTCACTGTCGTTCCCTTCGATAGTTTTAATTAATTTACCTGAACGCTTCCAAAGTTTGACAGTTCTGTCCTTACTAGCAGTAGCATACTCCTTCCCATCAGGACTAAAACTTATGCTATAAATTCCGCTGTTATGCGCCTGATGAATTTGATAATTCTTCCCTTTTAATTGCCAGAGTTTGGCAGTTCCATCCTTGCTAGCAGTGACAAGCATCTTGCTGTCAGGGCTGAAACTGACGCTCCAAACCCAATCTTTATGTCCGCTCAAGGTCTGAAGTTCTTCACCAGATTCACTCCAGATTTTGACGGTGTTGTCAGCACCAGCGGTGGCAATCTGCTTTCCATCAGGATTAAAACTAACGCTAGTTACCGAATTTTTATGAGCATTTAGGGTTCTGATTGCCTTTCCCTCAATGCTCCAAAGTTTCACAGTTTCATCCCTACTAGCAGTAGCAATCTTCTGACCGTTGGGGCTGAAACTCACACTCCAAACCCAATCTTTATGTCCAGTCAAGGTTCGCAGTAGTTTTCCGTCCCGGTTCCAGAGTTTGACTGTTTTATCCTGACTGGCGGTGGCAAGAGTATTACCATCAGGACTGAAACTAAGGTTCAAGATAGGCTGGTCATGTCCCTTAAAGGTTTTGATTAATTTACCTTCTCTCGTCCAGAGTTTGACATTTCCTCCAGCGTCAGCAGTAGCAATTGTTTTTTCATCAGGGCTAAAACTCAGACCATATACACTATCAAGCTTTTTTTTATTTTCCTTGAGGGTAGTGATTAATTTACCTTCTCTCGTCCAAAGTTTGACAGTTCCGTCCCAACTAGCTGTTGCAATTCTGTTTCCTGTAGGGCTAAACCTGACCCTCTGTACCAAAGCTTGATGCCCTTGGAGGGTTTTGATTTCTTTCCCATCCAAACTCCAGAGTTTGACGGTTTTGTCTTTGCTTGCCGTGGCAATCATCTTACCGTCAGGACTGAAACTAACGTTTGTAACCTCATCTTTATGCTTTTCCAGTCGATTGCGTTCTGTAACTTTATAGAGTGCCTCCTGTAATAAAATATCAACCTGCTTTTGGATATCAACCTTTTCCTGAAGTCTACGAAATACTAGATAAGTTGGTGTTTCTTTTAGTTTTCTGGATGCCTTCAAACTTTCTATCAGCGCTTCAAAATCTTGAGCCGAGGTTAAAAGCGCTTCACTTGATACATTAATAGCTTTTATTTCGTTAAAGTGTGCATTCTGCCATTGCCACCAAGCTGCTCCAGCTAGCATCAAGGCTACCAGGGAACCACCAGTAAGCCCAAAAATAGTTAGCTGTCGTCTCAGCCTCTGTTTTTGTTGCTCCTGTTCCCGCCGTGTAATGCTAGCGGTAATAAAATCTCGCGCTCGTGGTGTTAGTTCATCTCCTCGTTGCTTGTACCAATCTTCTGCTACAGCTAGGCGCGTTCCTTGCAATAAGGCTTCTGGGTTTTGATGACTATTTTCCCAGTCACGCACATCTTGCTTGAACCTTTCTTGCCAAATGCGAAACTCACGGTTAGTTGTTATCCACTCCCGCAAGGTTCCCCATTCTCGAATTAATGCTTCATGGACGATTTCCACTGTTTCTATTTTCTCAGTTTCATCCCACCCAGTCACCAGTAAACGCGCATCAGCTAAACGTTTGACTAAATTCCAATTTTCTTTCCCCACCTCGTTGCAAGTAGCAACACGCCTGGTGTCTTCCGTACCTTCCCCTGGACACACTAACTGAATAAACACTCGTTCGGCTTGTTGTTTTTCCGCCTTAGATAGCAGCTTTAATACTTCCGAAGCATGTTTGGTCAAGGCTTTTTCTAAACCGCCAATTTCTTCATAAGCCTGATGCGTCAGATACCAATTTCTCTGTTTCGACCAAAGCTTGGAGAGCGCAAACTCAAGCATTGGTAAACGACCAAGGTGATTCCCCACATCATTAATAAGTTTACCTGTTAACCCCTCCTCCAGCTCCACCTTCATTTTTAAAGCTGGTTTTTCAATCGCATCTCGTAATTCCTCAGAGTCCATCGGAGTCAGTAACAATGGGGAGTATTGCTGCAAAGCCTTTCCCATTGGTTGCTCATCAAGCACAATTCCCAAAAAATCTGCTCGCAACGTCAGCACCAGCGTCAACGCCGGAGTGTTTCTTACTGTCAAAAGCAGTGCCTTCAAAAAACTGTAACGTTCATCTTCTGGAGTGAGGGTGTAAAGTTCTTCAAACTGGTCTGCTACTAACACCAAACGGTGGTATTCTGAAGAACTAACAATATTTTCGATAAGATGGCATAATACTGTCTCATCATGTCGCAGGTTGACCTCAAATTCCAGTTCCGCCAACCTGCTAGCCCTTTCTCCTGATGCTTCTGTTTGTCCTTGTACCAGAGACTTGCAATATTTGCTTAGCGCCACTGCCAAAGCATCAAACGGATTTTTCCCCGGACGAAAACTGACTATCTCCACATTCCCAGAAGCTCGTAAACGGGGAATCAACCCTGCAAATACCACAGAAGATTTTCCACTCCCAGAAGCACCAACTACAGGAACTAGCGGTTTGCTGTTTACTGCTTCCACTAAAGAAGCAATAAACTTCTCCCTACCAAAAAAGAAGTCCGCATCTTTTTCCTGAAACGCAGATAAACCGTGATAAGGACACTCAGGAAGTTCGCCAGACAATCCTCCCAAATCTTCCCAACTTGGTGGAGGCTCCGTTGTATTTTGACAGATAACTGGTAACCAGCTCACTCCTGGTAGTTGCTTTTCAATATCCCGGTCGTCTGCGAGTTCTTTCAGTTGTGCCCTTGCTTCTGCAACAGCTACAAATAAAGATTGACCTAGCGTGTAGGAACTGAGAAAATATTTGAGAAACTTTTGGGCGAGCTGATCTGGTACTTCCGAGCGCCACACGATAATGTAGGGTAAGTTTAAATCCGCTAATTGCCTTGCTAAACCTAGACCGTCACAGGAATTGAATATGGCTAATTTTAAACCCTTGCTAATGGCTGCCCTGAGAGTCTTTCTAATTTCCTCTAGATTTAAATAGTCATCAGAATTAATGTAAAGTCCACCAGTTTGACCCTTATCGGTAGTTTCACTGTGACCGGCGAAAAACAGGATATCGCAAGGTTCTTCCCAGAGTTTTATAAACTCTGAGCGTTTTGGCTCTCGCAGAGGAATCAGTTCGGCTCCTCGTTTCTTTAATTTATTAATTAATTCTTCATCAGCTGTAATATCAATATTGTCACTATCTCCAAAGATACTGATAATTCTAGCTCTTCTAATTTTTCCAGTTGTTGATGGTTGTTCGGATGCAGCGGTATTGGGTTGAGAAGAATTAAAACAAAGTGCTGCTTCTGAGTGGCAATTTTCTGGAAATAAATCCCATTCTTGCCAAGGCAGTCGATGTAAGATGTCTTTGGTATCTTCTGCTGCTATATTCTGCGTGTGGATAATTAGACGAATTTCTGAAGGAGGACTTAATTGGAATAAGGATTCTAATTGTAACTTGATGGGGTTCAACCACTGATGAAGGTGATTGCATAAATTTTCCTCGAGTTGATAACACTCGGCTGTGGAAAGATTTGTTACTTGATTTTTTTTAAAACCGCCTCTGCTATTCTTCAGTAAAGAATCGAATTTATCTTTCCAAATTTGATAGGAAACTGGAAGTTCTGGAATTGGGGGTAATTGCGCTTCTAATTGTATAGAGTTACGCTGTGCATTAGTTACCTGAAGTTTGATTTGAGTAAATCCGCGCTCAAAGTCTCCATCACAAAACTCGAAGTTTACCGCTATTTCCATAAATCCTCCTAGATTGCTTCACCTACGCCATCTCTATTACCGTAATCACGAAGAAAAGCTAGTTAAATAGACCTATTGCAAAAGTCGATTGTTATGACGTACTGAGCTGATGTACATTTAAATTGGGTATTCTCCGTCGCCTGTTCCCTGTTCCCTTTGAGGAATTTAGGTATCTCAATCTAAATGCTGAACAGCTTAGTAGTACTTATCTCCTAATGCTGTAGTACTTATCTCCTAGTGCTGTAGCATTTATGCAAGAAGTCTAATGAATTCTGCTACTTAACCATGTTTGAGACGATTGATATGAAGCTTTCCTTCAGAAAAATTCACTTGATACCAGCGTAAATTGACTAACTCTCCCACTCGTAAGGCATGACGATAAGCCATCGTAATTAAAACAGCATCGCGATGGCCGTGACGCCCAAGCTTCTTGGCGGCTTCTATCAGTTGCCTCACCTCGGTTGGTAACAAGTATTCTCTGGAACGCCGCTCTGAATTCTTCAGTTTGGGGTAAAACTAGGGTTCGTGTCACCAGGGGCAAAGTAGAAGAATGACGCAAAAGTCAATCCCTTTCCTGCCCGTTTTTGATAAGTAATACAAATCATTACTTTGCCTACTTTGCCTACTTCGCCTCCTTTTAGGCAGAGTATTGTAGAGATACATACACAAGCATGAGGTTTAGACTCATGCCAGCAGCAACAGCTCCACTTCCGTTTAAGGCAAAGTTTTCTTCTCACTCTCCTCCACCGCCCAAACAGAGATCAGAGCGAGATAGAGAATACTTGCGACTTAAAGAAGTTGAGTCACTGATTCGAGCAGCCCGAAAAGTGGGAAGACATGGAATCAGGGATGCTGCCATTATCCTGCTGATGTTCCGTCATGGACTGCGTACAGCCGAATTAGTTGCGCTCAAGTGGTCGAACCTAGATCTGTGTGAAGGCTACATAGAAGTTCACCGGGTCAAACACGGGCACGATAGTATCCATCCGCTTCGCGCTCCGGAATTGCGAGCGCTGCGCCAGCTATTACGAGATTATCCCGATACCCAGTATGTCTTTGTCTCCGAGCGCAAAGCTCCTTTATCAACTCGGTCAATCCGTCAGATTATCGCACGAGCTGGTGTTGTAGCTGGTCTTTCCTTCCCCGTTCATCCTCACCAACTGCGTCATGCCTGTGGCTACTATCTAGCCTCGAAAGGACATGACACCAGAGCGATTCAGGATTATTTGGGACACAAGAATATTCACCACACGGTTCGCTACACTCAGATGTCCCCTCAGCGATTTGAGAATTTTTGGACAGACTAACTTCCCTTATCCCATCACTAACTCTGGGTCGCTCAAGAGGGATAACCGCTCATTCATATCCAGTCGAAACGTGCCGTAGGGAGTAACATGACTGTAAATCAGCGGCGTGAGCGCCCTTTGGTCTTCTGGTGTGAGTTTCCCTAACCAATGCTTCTCTTGCAATACCCGTTGAATCATCAGGGTGTTGATGTACACCAGGCTTTCTTTGCAGGAGATGCAACGACAGGACAGACAACTCCTGGTTCTCCAGTTGGTTAGTAGCGAACTCACCCCCCTTTCCATAGAAGATGAAATCGTTGACGCTATTCCAGTGTTCTACCACATTCAACCCTTCATTAACTTCACGTCGGACAGCTTCAGAATGTAGATACTGGCACAAGAAAATCGTCTTAACTGCCTTACCTAGTTCTGCCAAAGCTTGATAAGTAGGATGTTGCAGAGGGTTACGAGTAAACCGTTTTAGAATAGCTTTTCCAAGAGAATTTCGCGCCAACCGCTTTTCAACACGCCTTCAATTGGCACTTCGTCTGAAGCTGAATAGTACCGCTGTTTACTGTCAGCATACTTTTTGAGTAACTCTAGGGCTTGAATTACAGGACGGTGGACTTCATTATTCGAGCGAAATTCTAGAACTTCAAGTAATTTTGGAACCATGCGTCGATAGTGACTGGCGTAGGAGGAGCGCATAACGGTGTGGACTCTTTGACGGTAAGCCAAACCTGTAGATTTGTACTCTTTAACCAAATCTTTTAAGGTTTGTTCACCTACAACTGGGTAGAGAACTTTCTTGATAATTCCTTCTGGATACTCAAGGGCGGATAAAAGCTAGTCGAAAGAGTAAATTCGTCTTCCCTTCTACTTGCTTGAAGTTGTTGAGGATTTCCTGCTCAATACGCTTCTCTGCCCTAACTCCAATCCGATGGACAATTTGAATTAGCAGTTCTACTAAGTTATCGGTGATTTCCTGACTCCTTACCCAACAAAAAACGGACATAAGAGTATAACGAATTGGCTCTGGGTGCATCCGTAAATCGCGGGGGGATTCAGTGGCAGCTCGTTGTCGATAGGTTTGTAAGATTTTCGCAGAAACACAAGAAAAGAGATTAGGTGGTAATCCAACTTGACGTAGGCGTTGCAACTTCTCTACTTCTGTCAGGAGACTATCCAGTCCAACTGGACCGGGGTCAGTTTTCAGGTAAGAGAAATCTGATTGTCTCAGTTTTTCAGATTCTTCCGCCTCAGTTGCTTTGTCTGTACTGTTCTCTACATCCAGAAAGGTATCAATTTGCCTTAACGCTTGTGAGGGTAACTTGGAGAGTATGTCTGCACAGAAGTGGGTTTCATACTGGTGCAGGGCTGTCCGAATCAAGCGGTCAATTCGTCCTGGGGTTGAGGGTTCTATAATGTTTCAACAAGAAGGGTCTGGGTCTATTTATTGGCGCAAGTTGGCTCGCGTTCTGCTCATCTCCCCCGAAAAAAATCGCTCTCCTCTTTACGACGAAGGGATGTATCCGTCGAGTTTTCGCGTTGTGGAGGCGGAATCAGAACTGAAAATAGCCCAGCATATGCTTAACCATCCTAGCCAATGGCAGTGGTTTTTAGAACGGTCTTATCCCAGAGATTGGCAACGACCAAGTTGGACAATGGGTTCGCTTTGGGATTGCGTTCAAGACCCGACGATGACTCCAGAAAGATTGCTGGAATTGATTAATATGACTGGCGTAGATGGAGATTCTGATGCTCAATTAGCGATTCACTCTCCTTACCGTTGACAAACTCTCTACCGTTAATACCGACCCTTGGCTGAAACGAGAATGAAAGTAGAAAATTTATCGACAGAAACCCTAGATAAAATTAAGTCAGTGCGATGGGACAGGATTATTGAAAAGCACGAAGGCCCAGAAGATTGGGATTCGGTTCTAAGATACTACGAACCTGAGTTCTTAGAAATTGAAGGACGCTGGGTGCTTCTGCCCGTCGAGAAATCACACCATCCAAATATCACGATTTTGCGTTCGATTTGGAGCGCAGATGGGAACTCGCTGACGCTGTTTCTCCAGGATACCACCTATGATGACGACCCCTTTTTCTCTGGCTTTATGGCGGTCTGCGATCGCCTGAAGGGAGAAGACTTCTTTCTAGCAATTTTATATCACGAATGGTTTGTCATTGAAAGAGCAGAAGTTTTTGAACCCTGACCAACATATGGCGAAATCTGATAACCAACTAGAAACCTTTCATGCCAGAATTTAGGCTCAATAGAAAGTACGGTAAACTGAAAAAATCCGGGTTCGGTAAACTCGATAAAAATCTAGATTTCCTAAGTTTCTCTAGAAATAAAGCTCTGGTTGCTGCTTCAAAGCCATTGAGCTTATTCGACAACAGCCGAACTGACTTCTATGTCAGAAGCACTCATCGATTCGGGAAGCTTTGGAATCGGACTTGAGGGTAGAACTTCCACTGTGATTGGAGCGATCGCTTCTGTCACCTCGTTACCCTCTACCTGATTGATTGGTTGATCAGAAACAATTCCTATCAAAAATCTTGCCGAACTATCCATCGGCTGAACGTGGAGATAAACCGCGACGGATTGGATTTGCGAGTGTCCTAAGGTGTGCTGCACCAAATGTAGCGGCGCTCCTCGCTCCAAAGCATGACTTGCGTGGGCGTGTCTCAACCAATGCGGACTGACGGGCGCATCAATCCCGGCTTTTTGAGCCGCCGCTCGGACAATTCGCATCACCATCGAGCGGCTTAAATGTCCTCCTTTTTTGCGCGAGGAAAACACGGGGTCACTAGCACTCGCCGTCCCTCTTAAACGTTCCACAGCCATCCATACTGGAGTCGGGAGTCCAAGGTAGCGAGTTTTCCCGCCTTTTCCCCGCACCACCAGTTGTCCCCCGCCCTCTTTGGCAATCAGATCGCGCCATTTCAAGCCGCAAATCTCGGAAACTCTCAACCCCGTTGTATACGCCAACAGCAGCAAAACTTTGTTGCGATCGCTCGTGGCATTCTCGATTAACCGCACAACGTCCTGCTGCGTGAGCAACCGTTCGGCTAAGCAATTGCGAACTTTAGGAGGCTTCAGTTTCAACGCCACATTAACGGGGCAATAACCCGCTTCGTGGGCAAAGCGAAACAAAGACTTCAACGTATTGACAATCCGAGCCAGGGTTGCAGACGCTAAGTCTCCGCGACTGTCCACATACCTGTAGAGGTCTACTAAAGTAACTGCTTTTAAAGGCTTATTGACCCAAGCTAGGAACTTCTCTGCTTCCTCTCTATAGACAGCACGGGTGCGATCGCTTTTGGCGTGCAACCACATCCACAACAGTTCCTGGTCTTCCACGCCTTCTTCTGGCGCAGAGCGATCGGGAGCCTTCGGTTTGGCTCTCATGAATTCCTATGCAAATAAACACATAATTTGGTTGCATTCACTCTACCACATGCTTACGTCTCAAAAAAGTAAACTCGCTGCCATCTGCTCCATCTTTCCGATGGAATCAAAGTGCGCCTGCGGCTTTTTGTGTCGATAGAATTACGCGATCGCCGATAATCAGTGCCAATCTCTCCAACTGTCCTACCAAGGCTCAAATCCCCACTACTCTAAACCCAGGTTTTTAATCACAACTGGGTAGACTTTCCAGGAAACTGGTCACGACAAGCCCCATTGCAACACAGATTTCGGCAAAACTCAGGTTAATCGAAGCGCTGTTGCGAAAGGACTTATGAACGACACCCGTGAAATTGCGAAAACCGAAAGCTCTCGCTCACTATTGGCGGCAGTGATTCAATTTGTTCCTGCCGCACTCGTCATCCTCCGCTTTTTCATGGGACCGTTACTACTACTCAATGCGATCGATGGCGAGACAGATGCCTGGTTCATTGTTGGGTTTGTAGCCGCCTTTCTCTCAGATATCTTGGATGGTGTCATTGCACGTCGTCTCGGTGTTAGTACAGCTTCCCTGAGAAAGGCTGATAGTTGGGCTGATGTCTGCCTGTATATTTGTGTTGGAATCAGTGCCTTTTTGGTGCATTCTGATGTGATTATCACCTTCTCTCATGGGTTGAGTGCGGTAGTGGGCATTCAGTTGATTTGGTGGGTCGTCAATTTAGCCAAATACGGTCAACCCGCCAGCTATCATACTTATTCAGCCAAAGCCTGGGGAGTCAGTCTGTTTCTTGCGACGATCGCTCTGTTCGGTTTTGGTTATGGAGGATTGACGCTGAGTCTTGCGATCGCAGTGGGCATTATTCACACGGTGGAAGAAATTGCGATGACGTTAATCCTTCCTCAGTGGACTCATGATGTATTGAGTATTGTACATGCACTCAGGTTGCGCCAATCCTATTAAAAAGAAGGCGATGCTGCTGAGTAGCCGCTACTTGATAGCACCTTGTACTATAGTATCCGTGGTAAAAACATCCAGCCCATGATACTAGAGGTTGCCATCCTTGATGTTAAGCCCAGTCGGGTTAATGAGTTTGAAACGGCTTTTAAAACAGCCTCAACCATCATTGCTTCCATGCCAGGGTACATCTCTCATGAACTCCAACGTTGCTTAGAAACCACGAACCGCTATATTCTACTTGTGCGCTGGCAAACGTTAGAAGCTCACACGATTGGGTTTCGACAATCGCCAGAGTACCAACAGTGGCGTTCCTTGTTGCATCACTTCTATGACCCATTCCCAACAGTGGAACACTATGAGGTCGTTGCTTTTCGCTAACCATCGACCCGACGAATGGGAATTTGGATTTCACTGCGCTTGGCAGGTTCGGGGACATAGGGAGCATCGTAGAAGAAGCGGCGAGGTGAACCGACGACAGTCCACTCCGGGTGCTGCGCTAACCACTCTCGTAAGCGCTCTATGTTCTTTTGGTAGCTGGAGTAATCGTAACTGCCTTTTAGTCCAAGGCTGACGACTGTCATTGGTGCAATATCTTCTACCTGAATGTTTTGAGCAATCTCAGAAGGGTAGATGTCAGTGCTGCGGTAGAGGAATGAAACGAGAGCTTCACCCCGTTCATCGGATGCGCCCATCTCACCAGCTTCTAGAGTACTAACTGGATAACGGGTTTCTACAGGAGCCGTCATGGAGATATTGTTTGAGCTGATGTGGCGATAGAGAGGATCAAAAGCTCTATTCGCTGCCATTGAGAGTTCTCCTGAATAGCGGACTGTGGCAGAACGGTATGCCGGATATTGTTTGACCTCAATTTGCCCTTCTGGTGTTGGAGGGGGAAATCCTTCTGGCAAGGGAGCAGCAGTAGCGCTGTAGGCGAAGAAAGCGATCGCTACCACTGCCAGGAGTCCTACGGGTAACAGTAAGTTTTCTAGCTTCACAGGGAACAGAGGAAATTCATCCTATTCTAAGTCTGGCAGTTTTTCATGCGGGCAGGGTTTCACCTTCCTTGCACAGCGCAATTACTTTAAAATCAATACTAGAAACCGCCAGCTAACACTACGCTGAACCGGAACGGAGCATAAGCTATCTGTTAAGTTGCAAGGATTGTTGCCGTCCGGTTAGCTTTGCCGTTAGCCCTCTCCAAAACAGATCTTTTTTGCGCCGTAAAGAGTCCTTGCCGATTCTTCGACCATCAATAACTAAGGAATAGCGTGTCTATTACACGATCATCCAAATCAATTAGCTTCAGCCATGCTAGCGTCAAGCATTTGCCACGTCATTTCCTGACCTGCCCGTAAGGGCACAAGTCCGAATTCAGTAAATGGCACTTCATCGGGAACGCGCCAGGTCGTTCTGCCCAAAGTAATCTGTTCCGTATTGCGTGGGAGTTGATAAAAATCTGGCCCATAGAAGCTGGCGAAAGCTTCAAGTTTATCGAGTGCATCAACGCTCTCAAAAGCTTCTGCGTATAACTCCATCGCGTGCATAGCCGAATAACAACCCGCGCAGCCACAGGAACTTTCTTTGCCATTGCGAGGATGGGGGGCGCTATCGGTGCCAAGAAAAAACTTAGGATTGCCAGAGGTTGCTGCTTGCAAAAGAGCCAGGCGATGCTCCTCACGTTTCAAAATTGGCAGGCAATAAAAATGGGGGCGAATACCACCTTGAAATAGGATATTGCGGTTAAATAACAAATGTTGTGGCGTAATCGTTGCAGCGATATTGTTGGCAGACAGGACATACTGCACAGCATCTGAGGTGGTAACGTGTTCAAGCACCACGCGCAGGTTAGGAAATCGCTGCTTGAGGGGGATCAAATGTCGCTCGATAAATACCTTCTCACGATCAAACATATCGACACTTTGATCGGTCACTTCCCCGTGCAGTAGTAAAGGCATGTCTACCTGCTGCATCGCTTCAAAGACGCGATCGCACTTACGAATGTCCGTCACCCCGAAGTCTGAATTGGTCGTTGCACCGACTGGGTAGTACTTTACCGCTTTGACAAACTGGGATTCTTTAGCCCGGATAATTTCTTCGGGGCTGGTGTTGTCGGTGAGGTAGAGCGTCATCAGTGGCTCAAACTGTTTGCCAGCCGGAATCGCTGCAATGACGCGATCGCGATAGGCCGCAGCATCAGCTACCGTGCGTACCGGGGGCTTCAAGTTCGGCATGATGATGGCACGGGCAAACTGACGCACTGTATGGGGCAGAACCGCTTTCAGCGCCGCACCGTCACGTAGATGCAGATGCCAGTCGTCGGGTCGGGTGATCGTAAGCTTTTGCATCACTCAATTATAAAACCGCGAGTGCTTTAGCAAGGAAGACACAAGCTAACAACCCCCATGCACGCCGACCGCCGAGATTTGGTTGGCTATGATGCAAAGGTTATCTACGGTGGGTGATGGGCAGCGTTAGGTGGCATCTGCCTATTCGATGCCGCCGCGATCGCCCTGAATCTGTCCCCCGGAAAATGTCGAGAGAGACCCGTTTACTTTAGAGTGAATGGGTTAGTTAAGCGTGCATAAAGATTAGAGCATTCCCGAATCAGGGAATTAATAATGTGCTCAGTATTGAGGGAGTCTCAAGAATGCGGGAGCGATCCAAGCAGTGGCAGCGAAAGATAAGGATCAACAAGTGGTGGGTGATTGGAGCGATCGCGACTCCAGCCCTTATTGGGATAGTGTGGTGGCTGTGGTTACTCTCCGATCGTAGACTTCAGCCGGATGGCGATCGCCTATCCCACAACGAGAGCGCGACCCTTGCTCACCCACACCGTGAAACCCTCATCAGCGGTATGGGGGCGATTGTGATGGTTGCCGGTGGAGTCTTCCTGTTGCTCAATTTTCGCAGGGCCAACAGAAATACAGAAACAGCCGACCTCAGCGGTGCTGACCTTATCAATGCCGACCTCAGCGGTGCTGACCTTATCAATGCCGACCTCAGTGGTGCCGACCTCAGCGGTGCCGACCTCATCAATGCCAATCTCAGCAGTGCGGAGCTCTGTGGTGCCGACCTCATCAATGCCAATCTCAGTGGTGCCGACCTCATCAATGCCAATCTCAGCGGTACTGACCTTATCAATGCCAATCTCAGTGGTGCCAACCTCAGCGGTGCCAACCTCAGATATGCCAACCTCAGCGGTGCTGACCTCAGTAGTGCCAACCTCAGTGGTGCCAACCTCAAATATGCTAATCTCAGCGGTGCCGACCTCAACTGTACCTTACTCAGCGATGCCAACCTCAGCAATGCTAACCTCAGTGGTGCCTTGCTATTTTTTGTAAATTCACGCGAAGTTCGGAATCTTGAACCGCTTCAACTACAGGCGCAACGTTCGCCTTTTTTATGTAATGTTGCACTGCCTTCCTACTCCCATCAACGAAAAGTGAATCCCAATCGCGACTGCGATCGCATTCCCCAACTTTTGAGCGATCGCTACAATATTTCACTCGAAGAGGCTCAAGGGATAGTCAATGAAGCTCGACAACACCGATGGGACTAACCAAAACTGGCACAATCGGCCTAATTTATTAAAGAGCAAGACTTCCGGCGATTGGGCCAGCCTACTTAAATGCAGAATGCCTCTCTCAATATCGTCCTCCTTGCCTGGTTCGCTGTACCTCTTTAGTCCACGCATCACCACGTCCAAGATGATGCCTAACAATTCCAATGCACCGAAACAAGGTGAGGCAATCGGTGAGAAGTTGAAACGCCGCTCTCATTTTTGTTGCTAGCTTCTACCTACGTTCAAGATTGCCGCAGATTAGCTCAGCTGACGCTAGGCTTAAAAACCCCTTGCAGAACTTGACGCTTGGACTGCGCGGAGGTCATAGCCGTCAAGGTTCATCACCTTGTCCCACGCCGCTACAAAGTCTTTCACAAACTTCTGCTGCGAGTCCTCAGCTCCGTAGACTTCCGCGAGGGTTCGGAGCTGAGAGTTTGAGCCAAAGATGAACTCAACACGGGTAGCGGTCCACTTATGGTCGCCGATTTTGCGATCGCTCCCCTCGAACTCATACTCATCTTCAGAGGTCGCCTTCCACTTCGTGCCCAAGTCGAGCAGGTTCACGAAGAAGTCATTGGTCAACGTCTCTGGACAATGGCAACCAGGTTCTTTCGCGAATCATCCACGATCATAGATCGCCGTGAGCGATCGCGTATTGTCGTACTTTGGAACTAAGGTATTTTAGCTCCTTGTATTCTCCTTCTAATAGCGCGTTGTCTAAAAGAAGTGGGGGAGGCGAGGGGTAGATTCTTATTTCTTCGCTTTCCAAGTGCCGCCATACACATAGAACGGGTTGTTTTGACTTACACTATCCCAGCAATGGCGACAAACAAAGCTCCATTGAGCCGACTCGTCATATTTTACCCGGTAGAGTACCGGCTTCAGTTGCTGGCAAAGCGTACACGGTTTTTGACGAGAGCGCACCATCACTCCAATACCCAAACCCCTTGTCAGAACCCATCAAGAACCTTTCTGATTTTGAGAGTGAAAGCGTCCAGAAACGAAGTCGCGTTGTTTGAGGTGTTTAGTTTTGCGCCCAGTTACGCGCTCGCGCCACATCTTGAAGCTAGACGCTTTCATTTGGAGCCGCATTAGGGCAATGACTTGTTTTTCCTGAAGACAAAACTGTTGTTCAATTGCCTCAAAGGGTGTGCGGTCTTCCCACGCCATCTCAATAATGCGATCGATGGTTTCAGAATCGAGGTCGGGGAGATTCATTGCAGTGGAGTCAGAAATACTGTTGAGTACATACTCATACCCTAACGTATCGAATTCAGGAGTCGTCAACCAACCTTCGGGTGTAACATCATCTTTTTGGGCTATCAGGCGTGCAAACCTATCCTCTCCAGTAGCAGGGTTTACGATTAGGCTTGGAGGCTGCCTCTGTTCCACTAGGAGATACTATATGGACGAAAATGAACAACGGCTGATCAATTCATGGAACAATAATGCTTCGTCTTGGACACGGGTGATTCGTAATCAGCAAATTGAAAGCCGGGTTCTTGTCACAAACTCAGCCATATTGGAAACAGTAATTGAGCTTAACCCGAAAACATTCTTGGATGTGGGATGCGGTGAAGGGTGGTTGTGTCGTGAATTCTTTTCCAAGGGAATTGAAGGGTGGGAGTCGATGCCTCGGCCGA
This sequence comes from Cyanobacteriota bacterium, assembly GCA_040756535.1. GTDB lineage: Bacteria > Cyanobacteriota > Cyanobacteriia > Cyanobacteriales > Coleofasciculaceae > JBFLZA01. The sequence goes on along the minus strand of JBFLZA010000001.1, from coordinate 24,047 downwards.
ACTCATTGAGGCAGCGCAGCACGAGGGTGATACGAGATTTCTTGTATCTTTATATTCCGACCTGACTTCGCATAGATTCGGTGATACGAGCCATTTTTCTTGCCTGATCTGTAACTTCTCGATTCTTGGACAACGCGATCATTAGAGAGTTTTCAATAATTAGTCAGGAGTGTTATAAACTGACGAGGCTGGCTACCGTACCGTAGTAGCCAGCGATCGCAAGACAACCCGAACTGATAACAACATCCAGGAAAATTTTCCTGGATGTTGGCTCTCCCGTACTTAGAGTGAAAAACTCCCCTAAACTAAACATCACGTAGGTTAGTTACTAGGGCGAAACTTAATTTTAAAGATTGCCTCGCGCTAGGCAAGCGACAGCGGACATCAATTCCCTGCACAGACAAGTTTGCTATTCTGAAGTCATCAATGCAGTTTTAACGTGATGACTCAGGTTGTAATTGTCGGGGCAGGACCTTCTGGTGCAACGCTTGCACTGCTTCTCGTGAAACGAGGCATCGCCGTCAAACTGATTGAAGCATCCCGGAACTTCCGAAGAGTTTTTCGCGGTGAAGGACTGATGCCCAGTGGGTTGGATGCGATCGAGCAGATGGGATTGTCGTCTGTGCTAGAGAGCATCCCCCATCGACCGTTGGATGCCTGGGAGGTTCTGATCGAAAACCGATTTCTGTTTCGAGTTGATGAGCCAATCGAACCGGGTGGTAAGCCCTGCACCCTCGTCTCACAGCCACCTTTCCTGGAAGCGTTAATCGACCAGGCAAAAGCTTATCCCAATTTTGAGTTTATCCAGGGCAGTCCCGTGCAGGATTTGCTGTGGAGCGAGCAACGGGTTTCGGGTGTGAAGCTGGGTGACGATCGCTCTATTTGTGCCAACCTAGTCATTGGGGCGGATGGTCGTAATTCCGTTGTTCGGCAGCGAGCCAACTTACCTCTAGAGCAGCAGTCCGGAAGCTTTGATATTCTTTGGTTTAAATTGGCGGATAGCTCGCGCTTTGAATCCGAGAATATATTTTATTCGATTGTGCGCGATCGCTATGCATTTGGGCTGTTTCGCTCTTCTGAGGGGAATCTTCAGATAGGCTGGGCACTCCATGACGATGCCCCAATGGACTGGAAGCAAGCCGCTTGGCCTGTCGTTTTGGCAGAAGCATCGCCCCCGTGGTTAGCCGAGCATATCCGAACTCATGCAGAAACTATTGAGCGGCCTGTTTTGTTATCCGTTGTAGTCGGGCGTTGTCCGCATTGGTATGCACCAGGGTTACTGCTGTTGGGCGATGCGGTTCACCCGATGTCGCCGATTCGCGCCCAAGGCATCAATATGGCGTTGCGGGATGTGATTGTTGCGGCCAATCATCTGGTTCCCCTGTTACGTGACGGGGCAACAGATGCGGCAATTGATGCCGTCTTGCCACAGATTCAAGCTAAGCGGGAGCCAGAGATTATTCGAGCGCAGCAGCTTCAACGTCAGGAAGCAACTCAGGCTGAGCGACTGCGTAAGAGCGGACTGCTGCGATGGGCGGCGAGTCAGCTAGCACCCCTGCTGGGCAAGCGCGTGAGGCACTCTTGGCTCTCTAGGCAGCGCCAGTTGCGCCAAGGGGTAACGCAGATACAGTTAACGGTATGAACTAGGGGGTAAACTCCTGTCGTCATGTTTGCAATACAAGTAGAGCCGTTAGAGGTAATAACAAGATGAGGAAAATACTATACATACTCATTGGACCAAAAGGCTCAGGAAAGACATATATTGGAAGTCGAGTCAATAAAAATACAGACATAAAATTTTTAAGAGTAGAGCCGATATGGCTGAAATTAGCGCCAGGTGAGAATGGTTGGGAAACAGTTGAGAAGGAAATTGATAAGGAGTTTCAGCAGCATAGTAAGGTGATGATTGAAAGTTTAGGGGCAGGAGACGGATTCAATCAGATGCATTCGTCATTAAGAAATAAATACGAAGTCAAGCTAGTAAAAGTCTATGCGGATTTAGAAGAGTGTTTGAGAAGAGTGAGAAATAGAGACAATTCAGAACACATACCCGTATCAGATGAGAAAGTAGAAGAATACAATAAGATAGCAGCAAGCATTAACCATAAATGGGATGCGGTTATTGATAATAATAGTCCGGCTACTGATGAAGATATTCTTAGGGTCATTGAATCTATATAAGCAGCTTCTAAGATGGCATCAGCGGTGAAGGCGTCTGTGCCGATCGCATCAATCCACTCCAAGCAACGCTAAACAAAATGGAAGCAACACTCGGTGCGATCGCTTCGGGTGAATTTCAGACGACCCTGCGGCAACAGGTGTTCACTACAATTGATGGGAGACGCTTTCAGGCAAGCTTGAGTCAAGGTAGGGTCGGTTGCCATAGTTTACTAGCACGTATCCATTTATTGCTAGCGATAGCGTTAGCGAAGCGATAGCGAAGCGGTAGCGAGGAACGAGCGTCGGCGTAAGCCTAGCGCTGCTGCGATAGCGGAGCGTTAGCGAGTCTTCGAGCGTCAGCGCAGATCGCACTCATCATATCCTGATTAGTCATCTAGTTTTATGGAGCGTAGGACATAGAGTTTGACTTTGATAAAAGCAGCTCTTGAGGATTCTCCACTGTTGGATTTGGGCTAGATAGCGTTGCTGGTGAAACATTCCGCAGTGCTTTCGACAATTGCACTTGGGTTGAAACAGCAGAAAGAAACTCGCTTGAACCATCAATTGTTATTAATGGCTGACCGTTGTAAATAGGCACGTTGGCTACCCTGACAGTAACCATATCTTCACTACTTTGAACGTACCAATGGCAGACTGGAGACTGGATATATTTGAGTGAATCATCCGCCATCACTCCAGCTTCAACTAAGCCATCATCAATATACTTAGTTGCGGCAGCAATGTTGTTATTGTCGCGAGCTAAATTCTTCACCCGCCATATATACTCCAGCCAAATTTTTCCTTTAAATTGATACGCTCCCTTACAGTAAGAGGCAATTAATTCTGTCCACTCCCGCTTTTCTTTAGCCGAAGCTTGCCAACCGCCTCTAGCTGTGCGAATCATTTCATTGAGTGTTGGAGGTAGAGGAAACTCAAAGGTTTCGATTCGACATTCATGAGGAGAGGTAACAGGTATTGAGTGCTGATGTAGGGGGGTAACATCAGGTACTGACGGGTTTAACGAGGGAACGGGGAACGCTTCGCTCCTCACTGTTTCCCGTTCCCCATTCCCTGTTCCCTTCTGGTTTGATGGTTGTCCTTGCTGATATTTCAACTCAATTTGGTTGAGATATTCCAGTTCAGTTGGAGTCAAATTTACGCAACGCTCTAGCGACTGTAAAATGTATCGCTCAAACGGGTCTAGACCTCCTATTTGGTACAATGCCTTTATACGTGTACTGATTTCCAGAAGGGACGGCACTTCCTCCAAGGGAAGAGGAGTCAAATCAGCATGGGGAAAGCTGCGTAGTTCCATCTCCATCGTCTGAACATTTCGCTTCCAAACCTTACACTGCTTCTCACCCACTGATTCTATTCGAGCATGGCGCTGATGCCAGTCAGAAAGTTCTGGCGCGTAAATCTCTACAAGTCCCCCTGGCTGCTTCGTAAGATGATGTGAAAGCGAGTTGGACAAGTCATGCTCGTTTTCTGGAGTAGGAGGATAAAGGAGCGATCGCTCTTTACTCCGTTGCCGCTTCTTTAGCAACGACTGGGCTTGCTTGCTCGTGCGAACCTCTCCGCTAGCGATTAATTCTAAAATTGGGTCGCTCTCTTCAACGGGTTTTTCACTCAGCTTGAAAGCCCCGTCTACACTCTGGTGATTCAAAACACTTCGCAATGCTTTAGCACGAGCAAGTCGTCCGCTCGAAACGGCTTTATCAATCTCCTCAACTACTTTAGCGGCTTTCTGGTAAGTTTTGCCCGAACCCAACCCCACTCGTTGTGCCACATGATCGCGAGACTGCCCAAACTGCTCACAACTTCCAGGAAAATTTTCCTGGATGTCTCGACGGGTTCCTTGTCGTTGTTTGGCACTTTCCTGCTCGATTTCCTTCCATAAGGCAGCTTCCCGCACCTTCTGCTCAATCGTTTTTTCCCTGGTAGCATTCTCCAGCAGCAGCGCTTCTAGCTCAGCAATAGCGTCCTTGAACTCCCTAACAATTACGGGGATACTCAACCACCCTAACTGAAGGGCTGCTTTCCAGCGCCGATGACCGCTAATAATAGTGAAATCAGGAGTAATCACTAGCGGCTTGAGCCAGTGGGAGTTGCGAATCAATTCCACCAAGTCATCTACACTTTCATCCTCGCCATAGAGAGAAGCATTGCGCGGGTGGGGTCTGAGGAGTTTGGGGTCTAGTTGATGCTCACCTGGAGTAAGCTTTTGAGTGGGCGATATGTGTGCGATCGCGGGAGTTAAAGTGGCTGTCTCCATTGCTGTTGCACCCTCTATTTGTACCAAACATTGATAAATGGCTTTCCCCACCGCCAGCGCCAATAGCGGTGGTACGGCATTCCCAACTTGTCTCATGCCCCGACAAATCCGATGATGAAAACGGAACCAGTCCGGGAAAGAGGACAGGCGAGCCGCCTCGCGGACTATGAGTACTCTGGCTAGGGCGGGGTGAATCGGACGTGCAGCGGTGTGCCGTCCCTTGTCGCTTCCCGTTCCTGCTCTCAAAGTTCGGGCAACTCCGTCCCACTTAAGGCGGTATAAACGGCTCTCTGGCTCCGTCGTTCCCGGTGCGGTAGCCTTGAATCGTTCAACAACTGACGGTGTGTGACGGGTGAAGCAACAGCCCGTGAGTAGGTGAGGATTAGTTGTGAACGGTGCTGGGAATACCTGTTCAAGTTTGAGTACATACTCGGAAGGCTGGGCTTCGAGAGAAGATTGCTTCTCGTCTAGTTGCAATTCATCGGTATCAAAGAGTTGGGGAAACGCTTCTTTTGATAGAAATGTTAAGTCTCTGATCGCGTCCCTAACGGTAACGACTTGAGATGCTGCCGCTGGCAACTGGGGAGAGGTGTGGTGAAGAATTCCTCCGATAAAGACCCGTTTTCGATTCTGAGGAACTCCGTAGTCTAAGGCATTTAGAACCCAAGTCCAGGTGTTGTACCCTGCCTGTTGTAGCTGTTGCAGGGAAGGCTCAATTAAACCTGCGTATTTGGGCAGCAAGAGGTCGGGAACGTTTTCCAGAACAAAAGCAGTAGGCTGAAGTTCGATGACCAAACGACAGAAATGGGCAATTAGTTGATTGCGGGGGTCATCCACATCCCGTTTGCCAATTCTGGATAAACCCTGACAGGGAGGCCCTCCAAAGACTAGACCAATTTTCCCATCCCACTCTCTACCCTGTTGGTTCTGGGCTACCTCAAGAAGACGGCGAATCTCAAGTCCCGTCAGCTCTTGCACATCAGCACATAGGACGGACGTAGAGGGAAAGTTTTGAGAGTAGGTAGCTTGAGTCTGTTCGTCTTTTTCAATCGCTAAGGCAACATCTATCCCAGCCGCTTTCATGCCGAGGGAGAACCCGCCCACTCCCGCAAATAGCTCCACAGCAAGAGGGGCATTTGGCGGAGCTTTTTGGTGAGTGGTGATGACCCTTTCTGTCATGGTTTAACGCTAGTGGCTGGTGAGAGAAGTGCGGTGTAGCGTTCCAATATATCACTAATACCATTATATGAGATTAGATATTTTTTGAAAATCTTTTTGATTTTCCTGGGAATAGAGGCGAACGCTGCCAGGGATTTGGCACAATGCTTTTTGAGGATAAAGACAGAAAAGTTCCCTCCTCTGGCGTAGGGGAGAGATGAATAATCGGATTTTCTGGAGGGGAAGAGTGGGGAGCGAGTATGAAGCGAGCTCTTCCTTTCCGAGTTGTTGTTTCGTTTGTCAATTCATGAATCCCAAAGCCAACTCCTCTTCCATCCAGAGTTCCCATCAAGCTGACTTCAAAGCTAGGCGAGTTACACGTCGTTCTCATAAGCCTAGTTATGGGTTGACGGATGCTGAAATTACGCCAGAGTTAGGGCAGGAGTTGGCTGAGTTTTACAGGTTTATGACTTCTGTTGGTGTTGAAGCACGAGGTGTGAAGTCCATCGTGGCAGTGACAGCGAACAACTATCTCACTCAGGTGCGGCTGCTTCTAGGATGGATGCACCGTCACCGCACTCCGGTTGTACCGCTTTCACACTTAAGACTCAGCGAACTGTTTTCTCAGAGTGGTTTGAGAGCAGAAGAGGCTTTTCGGGAGAAGCCAACCTGCTTACCAATGGCAAATGTTGAGGATTATCTGCAATGGCTCAGGCTGGAACGGGAAGTGGCTCCGAGTTACGAATTGCAGGTGGTGAAAGCGCTTGTCTGGGTAGTAAGGTTTCTTGAATCTGTTTCTAGCCATCAGGTTTCAAAGCGCGGTTCCCGTAGAGAAACTTCCAGATGGGAGGAAGCCGTGCTCAAGGAACTGCGATCGCTTATGAGCGATATCCAGGCACAGGGGAAAACAACTCCAAGGGTAGCAAATGACGCTGCAAAGTGGATAGACTGGCCGGAGTTTCTCAATTGTGTGAAACAACTAAAGGCGGAGTGTACGCCGATTGGTAAGAGCAATCAACAGCGCTCCAAGAGCGCGATCGCTACTTCTATTCAACGATATTTAATTTTTGCCTTTTTTAGTGCAATTCCGGAGCGACCCCGCACGGTAAGAGAATTGGAACTGGGACGCACGCTGGTGAAGCGGGATGAGGTGTGGTATCTGGAATTGGGACCAGAGGACTTTAAAACGGGTGAGACTTACTCAAAACTGGGGGAAAAGCGTGTTATACCAATCCCACAGTGGTATTACCCGGAGTTAGAGGCTTGGTTGTTTGGCTATGAAGATGAGGAAGGGGTGTGGCAGGGTTACGTGGATGAAAAGGGTAATCGCTGTGGTTGGCGGCAGGTTTTTGAACCAACGCACAATTTCGTGTTTTTTCAGAAAAATGGCAAACCTTTTACCTCAGAGACGTTCTGTGGTCTTTTCAAGCAGGTAGCTTACCGCTTGACTGGGAAAGCTTTTAACCCGCAATTGATTCGGGATATGGCGATCGCTCACCTGATGAATTCTGGAGCGAGTGTGGAAGTGATGGAGTCTTTAGCTGACTTGATGGGTCATAGCCCGCAAATGCAACAGAAAATCTACTCCCGTCATGCTCAAACACAAAAGAATACTCTAGCCCTTGATGCACTAAGGGCGATTTCGTCAGAGATTCTGGAGTAAGGGAAGTTCGCTGGAAAAACCAGGCAGGAAGCCTGATGCCAGCGAACGTAGGAAAAGTAGCTACTGTGGGTGGAGCTAGAGCATACTATTCTATTGTTAGTTTTATACTGAATTATTAGCTCTCGATAGAAAGCAGCTCCCGAAACTCCCAGTTGCCACACTGACCTAAACGGTTAATAAGTTCTATGGCAGTCTGTCTCGCTGTATCGCTGCTCCCCTGAATAGCAGTAGCAAGGATGGTTTTTACCTCATCATCACTGCCATAAATACCCAATCCGTTCTTGTCTTTTTCGATAATCAGTTTGAGGCACTCAACAGTTGACTCTGGCATTTTATCCGCAAGTGCAGCTAAGCGCTCAAATATCAGGAAGTCAGGCTCTACCTGACCGATAAGCTGAAGAACCTCTTTGAGCTGAGCAATTGCCCAAGAGTCGTCAAACTTCGCTGAGGCAAACCACCAGCCAAAGGCAGCAAGCTCATTAATATACGAAGTGGGTAGCGTTGCTGCGCGTGCTGCCTCAAGCCGTCTTTCCCAAAGCAACTGAAGTCGGTTAAGAATTTGGGGTTCTATAGCATCTTCTGTGTTACGCAGACTTCGTCCTACGAATTTGAGAGCATAGCCTCGAAGAACATCAGGAACTTCGGTATAGAACAGTGTTAGCAAGCCCCTCGGTTCATCGAAACGGAGCTTTCCACGCCAGTAGAAGGTCATTAGGTGTTCGGCAAGACCTTCCTCCAGTTCTGTCAGTTGTTGTTTCTTACTACAGGCTGTGTTACTCCGTTCAACGGCATAGCTGTATTCTTCCTGTAGTAAGTCGAAGACATTGTCATAGACAGAGCAATATCTGATGTAGCTTTCCCAAGCAGCGCTGCGTAGGTCGCTCAAAGCCTCATCATGCGGGAAAATCTTTGCCACATTTTGAGTTGCCCAATTTCCATCTAACAGCATGAGCCAAGGAAACCATTGTCCATAGACTGAGCGAATTGCTAGAGATGGCTCTTGGTCTATGTCAAGATGCTCGTCAAGTACTTGTCGAACTTCTGGCATCTCGTCAAACCCTTTCTTAATTAGTTCTGAGCCATCAGGCAATTGCTCAAAGTATCGTCGAAGCCAGAGAGCGTAGCGTACTACTGTATGCATGGCTTCACCGCGAACAGTATTAATTGAAAGATTACTCAAATCTCTAGGTGATTTATCAGTTGAGGTACTGTAACTCTTCTCTTGTTTAGGCGTGGGATCTGGATCGTGAGTGAGAGGTTCTAATGTATCCCAAACTTTACTACGAAGATGGAATGGAATTTTACTGTTGCCTTCAATAGTAAAACCAACTCTTAGTAAATCTGCTATTGCTCTACGAGCTTCACGTAAATCTGAATCACGGCTATCATCAATTGTCTCACACTCAGGACTTGGTTGAGATTTCTGTACTATCCAACTACAGAGCGTTAGAACCGATGACCAAGAAAATTCTCTGAGTTCTCCTTCTTGCCCTTTGTTGTTAGCTAGCGCACTGCGTAGTCCTCGCACTAGGTTCCAACAATACGTTAGGCGCAATTCTTTGAACTGTTCGGCTGCCAGTGCAAAGCGTTCGGGATTTTGTTCTGCCAGTCTCGACAGTTGAAATCCTACTCCTGAAATTGATGAACCAGGCTCAAAAGGGTCTCTAGAGTCAGGCTGCCATGTCCTTAAGAAGGAGACTAACTCTTCAATACTCATAGACTCCAATTCTGAGTAAGTCTTAGGACTCTCAATGCCTAATTCTCTTATGCCACCTACCCCACCAAAAACAATATTGGGAAGTTCAACAATAGTGCCACACTCATTGACTAGTTGCTGATATCGCTGTTGCCACTTGGCTGGAAGACTATCCTTTATTGGAGTCAGTTTGTTTAGCTGCCAATATTTCACCCATTGTGTTCTTCTCTCTGGATCTTTCCACCAAGACAAGTCTAGATTAGGATTTTCAATCCAACCCAAGATTTTTTCTTGTTCTTCTTCTGGGAAGTCGCCAAAATACTCTTTAGCTAAGAAAACATATTCATAATCTTCGTAACTACTGGAATTGCTAAAACGCTTCTGATCAACTAATCTCTCAGTGAGAAGATTGCGGTCAGTGTCTGGATACTTACGAATCAGGTAAAGTGCAATGCGATGAAAGATTCGCCAGCGCCATTTTTCCAGCATTAGGATTAGCGATCGCATCTTTGCTCGATCACTTTCTACAATCTGCTCTGCTGCATCCCGGACTGCAATTGCCAAAAGTTCTTTGACTTCATAAGGATGGTCGTTTCGGGGATGCTTCTCAATTACAGGTCGCCAGTAAATTGACCCATCATCCCAGATAGAGGAGTCTTCTTGTTGTTCCTCTCCTTCTCCAGGGTATTGAGAAAACTTAACTGCATCATAGAGCAGGTAACCAAGCATCTTCAGTGCAGATTCACCCGCTATTGTCACCAACTCTGGTACGTACTTTTTGAGTATCCGTTCGTATTGCCAGCTATGAGACCCGTTATCTAGATGTGTTCGCGGTTTGGGACGAGGACGGTAAACTCGGTCTTCGTTGGCTTCTACATTTTCTGCTCTAGAGTCTGGCATAACTGCGAGCAGTGACCGAGCTAGTTCAAGTGCTTTTTTAACTTGACCTCCCTTAGCAAGATGCACAATAAGAGCGCCAACTTTGTCTGGCAGAAGGGCAAATGACGAGTAAGGGGACTCGATCCAAGTCTTAACTTTAGCAACCATTTTCATCGCTTCTTCAGGAGGCATCTGAAGTGCAGCTTCAACAAAATCTCTGTGGATTCTGGGATTTTCGGTTTCTGTATGAATGGCAATTTCTAAAACTGCTTTCGGTTCGTGTTGAGCCATTCGCGCTAGATAACTCGACTCAGCCCAAGCTGGGAAGCTGACAGTACCCTCGCTGGAATCACGAATGGCTTGGGGAGGATTTTTAAAGACATCTCTTTTCTTTAATGGGGAAATCCACTTAGGATTTTGGAGATGGTTGAAAAAGTAAGAGCTTTGCTGAGGGTGAACAATCAGGGCTATGGCTTTCTCAACTTGTTCAGGAGTTGGTGTCTTCCAAGATTTCATCGAGTTCATCTGTAGTGCTATAGAAACTTCGAGCCAATGGGCTAAGAAACGACTCGAACAATTCAAATCTAGACAGGAGTTCCTGCTCATCGTAGTCGGCATCGACTGTACCATTATCGTGTGCTTTCTTTGCAAGCCAATTCGTGAGATCTTTCCATTGCTTTGCTATGGGAAACAGCCTGTCGGGATAAGGCTGATTGTCAGGAATACACTTTTCAAAAAAGTGAATTGCTCTGCGTTCAAGTGTGGAACTTTTCTCCACATGTTCTTTGAGTAGTTCTGCAATGGGAAGAAAAAGCTCACGGGGGATTATGATATCGGGCGAGGAGGAAGGAAGACTGACCCCAGAACTAATTCCAGAGTTGGGAATTGTTCCATCTAGCTTGAAACCATTTTTCTGCCAAATATCTGCAATTTCATCCATTTCTTTGACATAATCCACTCGACTACCCTTTTTATCAAGTACGACCACACGATCAGGTAATCGATTGCAGATTTCACGAAGACAATGAGCAACAAGTCGAACCTGACCGGGAAGCTGGACTTCAAATGTTAAACTCACTGCACTCTCATATAACTCTGCTAAAGACGGAGACTGTTCGTGCAACCAAGCACGTATCTCTCGACGGGCTGTTGTCCAGCACGCTGGCATTACTGGAGGTATATTAGCTAGGTCAGAGGATGGCTGTTTAGGATTGAGTTCCACAAAATCTCTGGTAACAATCAGCCTGACTGGTCATCTCCTCTAATTTTAGTTATGTGACACTTTACTTTGTGCGATCGCATCAATCAAAAAGCTTCAAGCACTCCCCATCGCCACCTCCCTCAATTCCTGTTGCACTCCCTCCGGCATCTCCTCAAATATTCGGCTCAAGAGTCGAACTTGAGTGGGAAGGGAACAGGACTGAAGAATCCTCAAAAAGCCTTTAACTCCATAAGCTTTCACAGCAATCCCAATTTCAGAGAGTGCCTCTATGTGCATCTCGTTAACAACCAACGGTAAGTAAGTCTGGGCTAGCCATCTTTCTTCCTCAGACAAACCCGAAAAATTATTAGTGGTGCTATTAAAGCCATCTAATAGTGCTGCTAATATTTTTTTGAGGACTCCCCAACCGCCAAACTCAGCCGCAATCTGGCTCAATCTCCCTTGGGTGACGTTGGCTTCAAGCGCCAGTTTCTGTTGGGTGATTTTCTCCCCGCTTAGGGTTAGCTGCCCAAAAGCCTCTTGAATTTTCCAGCGGGTGATTTGAGCAGCAGTACCAGCCTCAGGAGCAATCAGAAAAGCCTCTATCTGCTCGACAGGCATACCCAGGAAACTCAAGTCATAGTCACCCACAAAGTAGAAGGTAAGTTGTTCATCCGGGCGAATAAGCGATCGCAACCTCTCCATAGCTTGCTCTATATCTGCCTCTACATGAGCATCTATAAAGCGTTGTAAGCCTTCTAGGAGTAATTCCTCATTCAGCGAAGCATAACAGCCTGTAAGCGTCTGGTAGAGGGCTTGTAGATAACCAATGTTCTGGTAGGGGATGCCAAATACAGCCAGGGCAGAGCGATTTTGAAACTCATTTGAGCCGCGCAAATTAACAAACCATTGCCCGTCCCCTTCTTCTGCTTGAGCTTTCCAATCGCCAAAAGCAATATCAGGGTGACGCCGCAATAACTCAGTCCTGAGCGCTTGTACCCGTATTTGAAGTCCATTAGACCGCTCCTTGCCCAATTTGCCCATCCCAGTGATTTGAACAATCCTGAGATTGTTGCGATCGCAATGCCATTGTTCGATCGCCAGGATTTCTTCTGGAGCGATACCCACAAGCAGCCCCAATCGTTCTGCTGATATCGTAGCGTCAAGATAAATGTTAAACTTCAATGACTTAATCACATGGGTATGACGAGTGCTTCTGCTGAAAATGGTTAAGCGACCTTTCTCGCACCGCAGCGCTCCGGGGAAGCCATTCCACACTTTAAGGAATGGTACGAACCAGTTAAGGAGAACATTTTCCAGTCCGGTTGCAGCTTCCCGATAAGCGTTTTTAGCAAAATGCTCTCGCACCAACCGACGCATCGGGTGAGAAATACTTTTATCAAAATCAATGCTGTCGGGTTGCTGGATAAAGTCGAAGTCGGGCTGTAAAATTGTCTCTAACTGCTGGATAATCTGCGTCAGGTTTTCTGGCTTTTCCGGTAGCAATGCCCGGATAGCCGCATCATCAAAGCCATACCGAGAGGGAGGCTTGAGTTGTTGGTTAAACAACGGTTTGAGTTCAAGCGCCAGCGGTTTGAGCAACGAATGTAACTCCGGTGCAATGCTTGCCAGTTCCCCCATCACCCGTTCAAAGTCTGCAAGGGTAGCCGTGACGCTTTCCATCGGCTGAATCAGCGTTCCCGCTTCATCCCAGAACGCCCCGTTTTTCTCGTAAGGGAACTCAATCGGCGTTGGTGCAGAGTCGGGGTGAGCACGGTTGCGAGATGATTTCAGCGCATGTTTGCGTTGGCTCCTAAATCCGTACCCCGCTCCTGACGCACCCTTGCAAAGATGGTTCAGCTTACACCCAGTACAGATAGGCGACTCTTGCGAACTCTCAACACCTTTGATATTGTTGTCTCGCATCAGTGCAAACAACGGTGCTCTATGGCAGTTCCCTGGGATGTCCGGTTCCTCACCCGGCTTAGGCCATATCACAACGTTATTCCCTAGTGGCGTTTTACGGCTAGGGTCAATCTTCATTCCAGCATTTCGCACAGGCAAATCCGTGTAGTTCTGCTCAATGACGCCAGTGGTGGGATTCCTGTGGTCTAGAGCAAAATACCACAACTTCTCCACTGCAAAGGCATCGGGTAAAGCAATTCCTGCGGCGTGTGATTTACCCAACCCCGGTGCTGACTTATCTAAGATATGCTTCCAACCTTTCGTTACGGCTTCTTGCCAGACTTGCAGGCGCTGTCCATCTTGGAAAATTATCCTGGGACAACCCATATCCTGATATTCTTGTGGTGTCGGTAGCTGACCGGGAACATAGCTGAGAGTACCTGATGAAGGGAAGGGAGTCTTGGGTTGAGCTGGCTCGTGTCCGTTAACCGAAGTGGGTTTTTGTAAGGGTTGCACCTCCTGGCGTTGTGGGACTTTGCCAAAGCCAACAACGCTGTGCTGGATGAATGATTTTGTCTTCTGGAAAAGATTGACAATTTCCTGGTAAATTCGATGAGGGTTATGAGCGTGAGCCTCAAACTCAGCCCATGTAATTTCTTCAATCTCCTCTCCCCTGCCTGCTGCCAGCAGTTCGTCGGCGTCTAAATCGGTATCTTTGTCAATTTGGTTCCACCATGCCACGCGGAGGGTGTAGCCCCAGCGAGCAACCAGATCTTTAAGCCGCCGATATTGTCGCATCACATGGCTGTTACTGATGGCACCAGCATCGGGATAGAGGGTGAGCTGTTGTGTCCCTAGTTCGGCTGATAAGGTATCGAGGTAGGCTTTTAGGGTTTCTGGGCTGGCAGCGAAGTTCCCCCCAGCTGCCCCAATGATGATTTGCGATCGCACAATAGCGGTGATGAAGGGTTTGGGTCCGACGCCTTCAATAAGTCCAATGGCCAGGATTTGGGGTTTACCCTCAAGGGGATGGCAGCAGGTGAGGGGTAACTCACCATTGGGCAAATGGGCAGTTGGTCCGTTTGGGCGTTTTTTACTGGCACTGGTAGACCAGCGGTACTTGCCGCCATCTTCAGTTTTGTCTAACCGCAACTGCCATCCAATTATCTGCCCCTCAGGGTTCCAAATTGGGCAGAGATAACCGGAGTGAGGTGTTGTTAGTCCGCTCCCTATAATATTAATACCAGCTAATCTGTGGCTAATTTCTCTATCAAGCTTTTGCCAAGGTTCGACCGAGCGAAACAGTCCAGCTTCGATTTGAGAGTCGGTTAAGCCGCGTTGGTGCAAGTCGGCTCTGTGGGCAGCCTTTAATCCCAGTTGAGCTAAAAGCTTTCTGATTTGGATATCTCGCTCTGAAGGAGAAAGTAGCTGGGACAGCCTATCTTGTTCTTGTTGGAGTCGTCGCTGCTTTAAGGCTTCTCTTTCGCGTCTTTTGAGTTCTAACTCTTCGAGTGAGCGATCGCTCCCGTCATCGACAGCCCACATGAAGAAGCCGTGCTTATCTTCTCCGACATATTTGTAGCCAGGGACTTCTCCAACATCGTGGCGGCAGTGAATCAGATGATTTTGGGTGTTCTCTCGGCAATCGCGACGAGCGCCGGAGCAAATCGGACAATTTCTTTTAAGAGGGCGGAATGTAGATGGCATCCAGAGGCTCCTACGAGGAGCCGGGTACAACAACGCACGAAGCCTCCTTGCGATTGCACCACCGCAAGTGGCGATCGCACGAGTACACGCAACACACTACGCTCGTGTGGCGATTGAACGCACACTAAACGAGCGCCAGTTGTCTACTAACTGGCAGGTAATTTAAGGCAGAGACATACTTCGGGTATGCCTTCACCGAAAGCTCACCGCCAGTCAGCTAGGGAGACGTTCGCGAGACGAAAAACCCGGCTGTTGGCGTTTTTATGACGAGAGCGAACATGACTGGCGATCGCTCGGCGTTCTTATTTTTGTCTTCGCTTTCGGTTCCTGCGCTTTCCCCGAAAACTAAGCTTCTAACTTAATACCACATGCATTTTTAAGGTAGACAAAAACGCATCCACTTAACTTAATTAGCTTAATTAGTTTTGTCTACCCACCTGAAACCGTTGTAAATCAAGGATTTGAAAAAAAATATGTCAGGGGATTCTAGAGAGAATGTCAGGGGATTCTAGAGGTAATGTCAGGGGATTCTAGAAATCTTGTCTACCCAGTTAAAGCGTTACACAGCCTGGTTTTCAGGCGATTTTTAGGCTAAAAAAAGGGGTAGACAAGTTTTTTAGCTGCCCGTTTTCGTTTTACCTGCAAAACGCCAGAATCGAAGCCCTGAGCGGTTTATAGAGCTTGCGCGTCGGGGTAGACAAATGTCAGGGGATTCTAGAGCAAGCAGCTATCCTCAGACTTGGGAATTTGAGTTCAAGAGACGCTATTCGTACCGTTTACGTTCGGCGTCAACTCTATATCCAGTGAGGCTTGGCAGAAATCCCGTTGGATACTTTGGTGGGGAGATTTTGACAGAGTAGACAATTGTCGGAGGATTCTAGAGTGACTGGCTAGCTAGTGCCTGTAGTAGCTCTGGAAGGGTAGACGCTTTGTCGGAGGATTCTAGAGTGACTGGCTAGCTAGTGCCTGTAGTAGCTCTGGAAGGGTAGACGCTTTGTCGGAGGATTCTAGAGTGACTGGTTAGCTAATGTCTGAGGTAACTTTGGAAGACTAGACAATTGTCGGCAGATTCTAGAGTGACTGGTTAGCTAATGTCTGAGGTAACTTTGGAAGACTAGACAATTGTCGGCAGATTCTAGAGTGACTGGCTAGCTAGTGCCTGTAGTAGCTCTGGAAGGGTAGACGTTTTGTCGGAGGATTCTAGAGTGACTGGCTAGCTAGTGCCTGTAGTAGCTCTGGAAGGGTAGACGTTTTGTCGGAGGATTCTAGAGTGACTGGTTAGCTAATGTCTGGGGAGCTCTGGAAGAGTAGACGCTTTGTCGGCAGATTCTAGAGCGATTAGTTAGCTAATGCCTGGGGTAGCTCTGGAAGGGTAGACGCTTTGTCGGAGGATTCTAGGTTGACTGGCTACCCATTACCTGGTGTAGCTCTGAATCTAACCATTGCCAAATCAACTGTAGATGCATTGGCTGAATTTTGCGATCGCCCCGTATCCACTTACCCGGCAGTGATTTGTGTACTCCAAGCTGTTCTGCCAGGTGGGCGTAACTCCAACCTTTGAGTTCCAACGCCTTTGCTAAAACCCAACCCGGAATTTGTCTTCGACTGTTTGTATCCGTACCGGACTTTTTGGACTTTCGCCGCTTTACCCGCGTCGCTGGTAGTACCTTACCATTAATGGCTTCCAACTTGGTCTGAATCTTTGGTGTAGGTTTTATAATCACGTAAGCTTCCAACCAGAGTTCCAGCCACTTGTGCGGTCGCCTTTTGCCCTCTAAGTGCTTGACTTCCTCCCGTTTCCAAGAGGGCTGAATTGATTCGAGATAGGTATCCGGGTCGAACTCAATCTGCCAGCCGAGTTCGTGTAGAGTAAGCAGAGCGTTATCCCATTTTTCAATCAGTTCATTGCGTTTCTGACGATTGTTCTGTACCACCTGCAAATGTGATTCTTTTGAAAGGTATCCCAGCCGATTTAGCAAAGTTTTGATTTTATATTTGCCACTGGTTTGAATTCGACTCATTATTGTCAAAAACACCGCCAGTGCAGCCGCCATTGGCTGTCTGTAGGGATTAATTAAAAGGGTACTTTTAGCGAGGAATCCATATTCATATAGAGAAGAGAAGTTGCCTGAATCTTGAAAGGGTTTTACCCAATCGTTTGGTCCTGCGGTAATAATTAACTCGGTAGGTTCCTCTGGCTCGTAGGAAATCTTATCAGGTTGGTTAGAATCCAGAGTCAAGCTGAGCTGACCAAGATACTGAAGCTTAAGCCGCCACATAGCTTGGATTTCCGCTGCATACGTCATCAGCTTCAGGTCTAAGTTGTTAATAGCTATACTCAGACTAGCTACTTGTTGAGCTAATTCCCCCAATTTTTTTAGCTTTTGACCTAGACTTAAATCGCTTCTCTTATTCCAATTAAATAGTCCCATGTTAATAACATTTGTAGCCTTGAAGCTAAACGTTCCTTCCCAAGGCTTTTCCATGTCAGTAGCATAGGAAGCAAAGAGTAGGAACATATAAGCGGTTTCAAGACCCAATTGATTGATAATTTCCCAAGCTGCATTTCCCGCTACTAGCTCTAATCTATTCGTTTCTGGATGGTGTTGAATAATATTGTGTTCAATAAAGCCTTTGCCAAAAAAGCGTCGGAAGCGGGGAATTCCATCAACGTCCTCCCAAAGTTCCGCCCCAAAACAAGCTTGTACTCCAGTTAAATAGGGTTGGGATGTCATGACTGGAGTCTCGTCGTGAGTTTGGAATAGAGGAGCCTTTGTCGCTGGCATGGATTTTTGTTGCGCTATTCCTACAAGACTTTGGAGGGTTTCTAAAGGAAGGCTATATAGATTAAATTTATGTAATAATTCCCCCGCCGTTTTAGAGGCACACAAGCTGATAATATAGGATTCTTTTTCGTCTGTTGTTGAATAATTTCTGCCCGTCCAGCAAATCAAAAGAGTTGAAGGGTCGGGTTCTTTCCCTTCTAAGCTCCAAGCATCAAGATGAGATAATATCCAAGTTGCTTTTTGCTCCCAAAATTCTTGTCCCTGAAAAATATTTTTAAATAGCTTTTCTAGGTAGATAACAGCCTTGCTAAGGTTAAAAGATTTGTTTGTTAACTCTGGCTTGAGCCGCGTTAGATGGAGATGGATGTCGGTAGCGATATGCTGGGCTATTTGGATTCTGAAAGCTTGCTCTTCGCGTAGCTGTTGTGCGTACTGCTGGATGCGTGAAGCGTACTCATCGGGAGTACTCGTTTCCCGATGAGTAAAGTAGCTATCCTTTAGGGAATCGCGTTCAATCATAACTGTGTGTATTGTGAGAGGAATGTTCAGCTACATCTTCTCCATGAGGAACTCAACCTGGTTTGCTAGCTTCATCCGGGGTATTGGGTTCATCGAGAGGAGAAACCACATCCGCTGTCTGTTCCCACTGCTTTTTCCACTTGCGAACCGTATCAGCACTCACGCCAAGTAATTCTTCAATTTGGGGTGGGCTTTTGCCCTCCTGAAGAAGTTTTTGGCAAGATTGCCTGACCTCTCGTGAATGTAATCGAGATCGACCACCTCTATATCTCCTAGGTCTATATAAATTAGCTCTTTTTGCCATTGACTGAACAGATTTAGCATAGACCCCGGTCAGTATCTCGATTTCCTTAACATCTCGACCCTCTTTATACAGTGCAAGAGCTTGCTTCTTTTGCTCAACTGAATAGCTTGTGCGTGGTCTAGACACACCTGCTTGCCGTGTCCATTCTCTGATTAAATCAGCAGAGATTCCAGTCTCGTCCTCAATTTGCTGAGGACTCATGCCCTGAACATATAGATTCACGTAGTGCTGTCTCTCTGCCATCGAGTAGTCGGATGCCTCTTTTAACTTTCCTGCCTTACGAATCCAGCGCCTAAGAGTTTGGCGATTAGCGACACCAGTTAGCTGCTGAATCTTTTCAAGGGAGTATCCCTGTCCATAGAGTTCTAGGCACTGTTGCCTTACTTCCGAAGGATAGGGGGGGTTAATCTCCGGTGGCAGCATTATAGGAAAAACTTCGGTGGGAGTCGGATGCAGCTTTTCTTGAATCCGTTGTACCAGTTCCCTGAAGTATGGGCAGTTCTGGCAATTAGACCTCTCTCCAGGAGCCGGACAATTACAGGGTAAACACCAATCTTTAAGAACGGACGCCTCAGTAACAGTAAATCGCTCTACTGCTTGCTCAAAAATATTAATTGTTAGTTTTGATTTCATGGAAATCCTCGATGATTTTACTGAAAAATGAGATTCTGGACTTAAATCGTTAAATCGACGGAAACAATTTCTCCATCTAAAATCGCTACCTTCCTAACGAGCTTGTCATAAATAATGTCTCGTTCCTCCAGGGACAGGGTGTACCAAAAACTTTTTTTTCTGGCTTCAGGATGACTGAGAATCTGCATAGCTGTAGCTTGAACGAAGTTCTCCTGACCTGTCTGAGTGCTGAGCGATTCAATCTCTTTCGTTAGGTCATATTTAGCCTGTTTGAGGCGGGGTGTTGGATTAATCTCTAGTAATTGTTCAAGACCTTCTAATTGCTGTTTAAGAAGTGTTATTTCCGCTGGCTCTAAGGGAGAGTCCTGAAGTTCATCACTTGCCGCGACAATTTCCTTGGCTCGATTAAACAACTGATTGATGATAGCTTCGTCAATTTTTTCAAGTCTGATACACTTTCGATTGTTACAGCCAATTGTCGAGTTCCTACAGCCGTAGTACTGATAATCAGGGCTACGCTTTAGCACGCACTTATGACCACATTGATCGCAAACAACAAGTCCTGTCAGATAGAACGTAGCTCCGGGGGTTCCAACCTGTCTGGCATTAGACTTGAGAATTGCCTGAATTTCCTGAAATTCTTCATCAGTAATTAATCGCTGGTTGGGGTGTGTATCATAGTGCATCTCCCAGTCTTCTGGGTCTTTCTTTGAGCCTCTTTTTTTGTATTTTTTGTAAGCCGTGTGACCTCGCAATACAGGATTCTCCAGCCATTCTTTAAAATGTCCCCCCGCTGACCAAAACAGCAATTCTTTACTCAAAACTAGGTTGGTTCCCTTAGTTCGCTTTTTATCACTTTCTTGACCCTTTCCTCTCTCCCCTGTCCCCTTCTTTCGCTCAACACCGTATTTGATATAAAGGTATTTCAATACTTTTCGAGTTCTCCTGACTTGAAGAAAAACGTCTATTACCTCCCTAGCTATCTGGGATTTGCTAATACCAAGAAGAAGGGGTGAGGTATCAGGTTCATCGGAAAGATCTAGATAATTTTCTGGTCTATCTTCCAGTAGGCAAATAATAGGCTCCGTATCCAGCACGTATTTATCATCTTTAATGACATAACCCCAAGGCGCTCTTGTCCAAGCCACTTTATTCGATCTACGGTATTCAAATCCACGCTGAACTCTCTCCTTGAGCATACGCCGTTCATGGACCGCAAACATAGCCTGCATATCCGCACTCAGCTCTCCAAAAGCTGTGCTGAGGTCAACTTCTCCTTGGTCGAGTAATACCAAGTTGACATTAGAGGTTCTCAGCATTGCCTTGAGTTGTAAATACACTAGTTCTTCTCTAGTTAATCTGTCCCATCGAGTGGCAACAATTTTTTCTACCTTTCCCTGGTGAACTAAATCTAAGAGCTGTGTAAAAGCCTTTCGATCTGGATTGGCTCCTGATTCAATATCTTGGTAAATTTCATCGACTCCAAACTGCTCAAGTCGGTGGATTTGCTGCTTGAGAGCATTGTGGGCATCAGCTTGTTCGTAGGTTGATACTCGTGCATATCCAATAATCAGACTCATAATTTATTCCTAAATCTACAGCTATGATACTCGCAATTTGTGCAACTGTTACTCAAATAAAGCCTGCACAAATTCAGTCATAAAAAGTAGTAGAACTTAGGTTTTTTAGAAGAAATAGATAGCATGGCTCTATTGGAAAGTTGTAAAAAATTTCAACCGCGATGAACCGAAAAACTAGAATTTTTATTGACATGATGCTTTGACTAATTTTGGGAAATTAGAGGCAGGGAATTTTTCCAGTGATGAGAATTTAAGCCCAAAAAGTTTAAGGGCTAATCACTTGCTTACTCCTATCCAGATTGGCACGGATAGCTGCCAATTCTGCTTTTTCGCATTAAAGCTTGTAAGCCTTACGCAGTAAGCGTTTCAAAAAATATTTTTTCAAGGGAGTACCAGGAGCGTCCTTTTCCCTCTCCCTTGTCCCATTTGGCAGACAATTTTGTCACCGTCAACGTAGCATTCGTGACAATTGGGACTATCTACCGCTTGAATCCATCCACTTAAAGCACTTAAAAAAGGCTTCCAGTAATTATCGTTGAATTGATCTTGCTTCTCCATTGACAGCGCTACTTCCATCAATCTATAAAAATGAAGTGATGTAGAGGGAGTAGCAGGGTTTTCCAGGTTTTTGAGAGTTTTGATAATCTGGTACAGGTGTTGAACGAAGGGCTTTTTCCCAATCGCTTCGTTCGCCTGAATTTCTTTATTGTCTATGTTTCTAGCTTCCTGCATCAGTTGGAGATACCAGTCGGATGCATTGCGATAGTGTTGACTGTCGGGGTGTGAAGAGTCGTGACATGAGATGCACAGTTCAAGTGTCCTGAAAAATAACTCTCCTCTGGGTTCAAGTAACTTGGCGTACTTGCGTTTTACAGGAATTTTTAGTTTTGGATTCCACTTCTTTTTCACAACCCAATAAAGAGTAATTCGCCAGTCACCCCCAGCCAAATCCATGTGTTGCTGTATGGCTGGTTGTAAGAGTGGTGAGATAGGCAAAGGTTCATCGAGCCAACGCATTGTCAAATCCCAGGGATGAGGAATTCCATCCGTTGGTAGTCGCGGCATTATTTTCAGTCCCATTATGCTCTTACTCCTGTTGAGTTTAGGTTTCTGGAGTTGGCACTTTGCCTATTTTTTCCTGGTTTAAGTCCTTTTTAGCTTTAAATACTACTACTCTCCCTGTACAAAGGAATTGATGTAAAAGGCGATCGCTCCACATCAACTCGAAAAAGAGCGATCGCAGTGATGTCCCCTTATTGGGCTTCTGCTACTGCCAAAAGTGTTGCCAATCGACTGTCGATGTTATCCAAGCGTTGTTCCGGGGTCACTGCGTCTCCTTCTCCTCAGGCTCTGCTTCAAATCGGTATAGCTTCTTGAGCAACGCTTCCCACGCCTCAATCTGGACTTCTAACTGCTGACGGCGTGAAGCGAAGCTGTCGCTCTCTGGCGAATCGCCTTTAGCCTTGCGTTGGTAAAGTCCCCGACCTGCCAGTTCATCCCGGTACAAGGAAATCAGTTCCTCTAATGCTTTCCCAGCATTGTCTTCTCCTCCATCGAGAGCGCATCGGCATGAAGTGGGATAACTCCGCGTCCAATACGTTCGACTAACTCTGACCGAGACAGCCCCAACGCTTCTGCTAATCGCTCTAAT
The DNA here is from genome assembly GCA_040756535.1 of Cyanobacteriota bacterium. Lineage (GTDB taxonomy): Bacteria > Cyanobacteriota > Cyanobacteriia > Cyanobacteriales > Coleofasciculaceae > JBFLZA01. The sequence goes on along the minus strand of JBFLZA010000001.1, from coordinate 1,930 downwards.
CTCGCAATTCCCTCCTCCGTCAACGTCAAATTGATTCTTGTCTTCGTCTTGCCATATCGGGGTGGCCGTCCCTCTGGATTTGGAGATTTCCTTGTTATTAGCGGATTGTTAACAACATTCAATGCTGGTTGAAAATATTCAATTAATCCTGTTTCAATCTCCGGAAGCAATTCGGCTACGCTACATTCAAGCCAAGCTATTCTTACTTCTCCCTTTCTCATCTTCAACTGGGGCAGTATATGGTGTACTGCCCAGCGCTGATTAAGATTAACGGTTCTACCAATGTACAAAACCTGTCCATCTTCCAATACAAAGTAGATGGATTGGCAGCTAGGGAGATTATGCCGTTCTAGCAACGGTACTGATGGCAGGTTAAGTGGGATGGTAACTGTGTTCACTGCTCTGCTTGGTTTTCTGATTTTGACTCGGGTAAAGAGCGGATAAGCTCTCGAAGTATCTCTGTTTTGCTTCTTTTGACCTGGTTGCAGTAAGACTCCAGACGCTGAAACTCTTCTTCGGTCAGACGAAAGGTCATTTTCTTTTCGAGCGAAACGGAGTGCCTTGAACTCATTTTACTTAGACGACTGGCATTATGCCATACAATAAGGGCAGTTTGTATATGGCAAGTATATGGCTTCTTGCTGTAACAAATACGGAGCTTAAAGGCTCCTCGCTCAAAAAAGCTAAAAGGCAGACCCCCGCCGGTCAAAGCACTGGGTCTGCCAATGGCTCTTCCAATCAAGGAGAAACCATACCTATCATGACAAATTCCACCAATTCAGGCACTCCAAAGTGCCGTACCACAGCCTATCAAGACGGATACCAGCAAGCTCTATCCGACTTTGGCCTTACCGAGTTACTAGAAAAGCTGAGTCATTTCAAAGATGCTGACTTCGATGCCCACTCACTCCACCTAGAGCCAGAAGAACTCGACTCCTTAGCGGCAATACTCATCGGTCGGCTAACGGCTAGCCTCAACTCTAAGCTCCTGGGCAGTTATTTGAATGCTCACCGCCACGGTAACTATGACGTGTTCTCTAGTCCGATTAGCCTCGAATTTCCACAATCAGTCAGCTTGCCTTCCGACTTCCCGGATAGCGCACTTCCACCTCACTTTTTGTACGGTGACAGAGTTCGCTTAGTTCCTGTCAGCAGCGACAGAGAATCCGGTGTGGTGATTGGGCGCTTCTACAACTATGCTGCCCACCGCTGCCGCTGGATGTGGCGCTACATCTTGTGGCTATCGCAAGCCAGCTTGAGTGCATCTTGGATAGTCGCCACCACCGCTTGGGAGGAAGACTTGGAGCCAGAAGTCGAGGAAGTTCTATGAGTACTCCCCGCCCCCTTGGCGATCGCGAACTGCGGCTAATTGAGCTGTTCGCTGATTGCCGACTCGAAATGTCCCCTCGGCAATTCTACTCAAAATGGGCAGTAACTTACGCTCAGATAGCACAGCTATGCCGCTGTGACACTGTTACAGTCAGTCGATGGTTTCAGCGAGGACGCAACTACCAACCCCCTAAGCATTACCACAAATGGTATCTGGCGCTAGCTGATATCTTTTTGGAGTCTTACGAGGACATCCCACAGACGCTGATCAATCGTCTCTGTCCTGGTAGGTAGTCAAGCGCTTTATACACAAATTCATTTTCTTGTCAAGAACAGAATGTCGTTTTTTAGGGCATCTTTCCTTGATTAAGGTATTGATTGATCATCAGCTATGTAGGCGACCCAAAAATTCGCCTCTGGCAAGCAAAAAGCCTGTTGCACGAAGAGTCGAGTTCACTTGTGCCTATGGAACAGAGAGTGTGAAAAACGTATCAACTTCCACTTGATTACAAGCACATTGATAGGCGATCGCCCAGAAGCACCAGCGCGCATGATTGCGCTTCACTGCTGTGGAGCGATCGCTTTTTCTCAACCAAAAGTG